>NZ_LBFB01000020.1:0-42528 GCF_013363285.1 Marinitoga sp. 1154
CATTTCTGTTAGTTCCTTTTTGTTGTCTTTGTCTATTTTTACTCCAAGTAATTCTCCTAAGCTAAATAGATTCTGTACTTTTTTGTAATCACTCATTATGTTGTCATCTATTATTTTTTCTGGTGGTTTTTTTGTTCTTCCATATTGTATTATGAAATAAAATACCATATCTGGATTATATACTTTTGCTTTTACTTCTTTATTGAATCTATATCCATTATAATTTTCCTGCATTTCTTTTAATAATTTTTCTGAATATATGTCATAATATTCCAATAATTCTTTTACTTCTTCTTCTTTGAATCCAAGCATTTCATTGAATTCTGGTGCTAATGTTATATTCATTGTTATATTAAAACCACTGGTTAATGAGTCCAGCATTATTGGACTTACACCTGTCATGAATAGTCTTTCTATTATTGTTTCCGTTCCTTTTTTTATTTCTTCATAGAATTTCCTTACAAATCCATGTTTTGTTACGCTGTCTTTGAATAAATCAAGGTTAAAACTCAATAGTTCATTTGCAAAGTGATCATATTCATCTATTAATAAATATATTGGTTTATCTAATATATCAATTGCATTATTCAAAAAAGCTCTAAGTATATCTGCTGGTTCTATATATTCCTTTTCTATTTTTAATTTTACTTTATATCTATTGTTGAAATTTTCAAGCGAAACTATAATGTTATTTTTAAAACTATTTATTAATTTTTCTTTATTTTCTGTTTGTATTCCAGAAAAATTCATTTTTAAAATATAATAATTGTTTTTTAACGATGTTGGATTTTTTCCTATGTATAAGTTTTTAAATAATTCTTCAAATTTCTCTGCATAATTGATATCATAATACTTTGCAAGTGTATCTAAGAACAATGTTTTTCCAAATTTTCTTGGTCTTAAAAACACTATATTTTTTTCATTTAATGATTCTAATTTTTCTATATATTGTGTTCTATCTATGTAATAATAATTCTGCATTATTACTCTTTCAAAATTTTGTTCTCCATATGGTATTTTTTTTCTCATGGCTCACCTCCACATGACATACCTCCGGTAGGGATTAGGATTAAAATTTAATATTTTAAAATAAAAACATTTCAATATTTTCAAAGAAAATATTCACGCCTACGGCGGGTTATAGGTTTAAAATAGATATTAATAAAAAACAGATCTATATTTGCTTTGCAAATATTCACGCTACCGCGGGTAATTTGATGTCTATATCTATTATATCATAATTATTCTATCCCCATCTTTGTAATAATATTACAATGTCCAATTAGTAAAGCAAGCGAAAACTCGCAGATTGTCCGTACACGCTACCGCTGGTATTGGTTTAAATAATTTTGATTTTATAAAAAATTTCTGAGCTACCGCTCTCCTGCGGTGGGCTATTTGTTTAAATTTTTGTTTTCTATAAAATATTAAAAAAACTATTTATCTTAGATTTTTTATAAAAAATCTAAGCGTGAATGAAAGCCGTCAAAAAAACAGGATGTTTTTTTGAGTGAAACTTTTTCATGGATGAAAAATCGATGCGACGGCTGAGAATGAATAATTTTAAGGATTATTAATCGAGCTGTTTGAGTGAATTTGACTTTTTGGATAGTCTTTTAATATAAAAATATATTTGATTCATTTTTATAATTAAAATTATCAGGATAAAATTATTGATTTCTATTCATTTTTGTGATAAGATTGAATTGGGCACCCTTTCTCTTGTTTTTTGGTTCAAGTCAATGTTTTTGCATTGAATCAGGGTGTTCCTTTTTTTATTTGCAAATCTTAATGAAAAAGTATTTTTCTAACAAAAGGAGAGGATAAAATGAAAAAGGCAAAACTTTTAAATTTCACAACATTATACAGATTTGGAAATCCTTTTGAAACAGAAGCTGCTATTGTAGAAAAAAATAATTTGAATTTTGAAGAATCAAAAAACTTAGATTTTTTTGAATTAGAAGAAAATGAAAATCAAACAATTTTAAAACTTAATTTAGAAGATTCTGACAGAATTTATGGTTTAGGGCAAACATTAGGTGGATTAAATAAAAGAGGAAAGTTATACAGATTATACGCCACTGATGACCCTATACACACCCCTGAAAAAGAATCATTATATGGCTCACATCCATTTGTTATTATAGATGAAAAATTCGGTTTTTTTATTGACTATCCATCAGAAATAATTTTTGATATTGGTTATAATAAATTTGATTTAATGGAAATAACAATAAATTCAAAAGATTTTGATTTATACATATTTAACTCAAATAATAATTTAGAAGTAATACAGGAATATTTAAGATTAACAGGGGAACCATATATTCCACCAAAATGGGCCTTTGGTTATCAACAATGTAGATGGAGTTATCCAAATGCAGAAACTATCAAGGAAGTCGCAGAAAACTTTAGAAAAAAAGAAATACCTTGCGATGCAATATATATGGATATAGACTATATGAAAAATTACAAAGTATTCACTATAGATGAGGAAAAATTCCCAAATTTCCCAAATTTTGTTAAAGAAATGAATGCAAACGGTTTCAAGCTTATACCAATAATAGACCCTGGTGTAAAAATTGAAGAAGATTATAATATCTATGAAGAAGGGATTAAAAATGAATATTTTTGTAAAGATATCAACGGAAATTATTTTGTTGCAACGGTTTGGCCAGGACACACACATTTTCCGGATTTTTTAAATCCAGATGTTAGAAAATGGTGGGGAGAAAAATATAAAATATTTACAGATCTTGGAATTACTGGTTTTTGGAATGACATGAATGAACCTTCAATCTTTTTCGTTCCGAAATCATTGAAAAATTATCTTAAAAAGATCAATAAAATGCTAAACAAAGAAATAGGATTAGAATTTTTTATAATAAAAGATGAAGTAAATAAATTATCAAATAATAGAGAATATTATAAAAGCTTTTATCACGAAACACCGCAGGGAAACTACTCAAATGAAAAATTGCATAATTTATATGGTTATTATATGACAAAGGCTACAGTTGAAGGATTTGAAAAACTCATACCAAATAAACGCTATTTGTTATTGTCAAGAAGTAGTTATGCAGGACATCATAGAATCGCAACAATATGGATGGGAGATAATATGTCCTGGTGGGAACACATGCTTGTGAACATAAGAATGCTCATTTCACTTAATATGGCAGGATTTTTCTATACTGGTGCTGATATTGGTGGATTTGGAAGCAATTCATCACCAGAACTTGTTATAAGATGGATGCAATTGGGAATATTTTCCCCATTATACAGAAATCATTCTGCATTAGGAACAAGAAACCAAGAACCCTGGGCATTTGATGGAAAAATCGAAGAAATATTAAAAAATATTATAAGATTAAGATACGGTTTAATTCCTTATTTATATTCTGAATTTTTTAATTCAATTGAAAATTTAAAGCCCTTTATCTCTCCTTTATTCTTATATTTTAATGATGAATTGTCAAAAGATATTGAGGATCAATTTATGGTTGGAAATTCATTAATGGCAGCCCCTGTAATACAGCCAAATGCAAAAGGTAGATTTGTTTATTTGCCAGAAAAGAAATGGTTATATTGGAAAGCATCTAAATTAAATGAACGAAAAATAAAAATTTTTAAACCTGGAACACATTATGTAGAAGCAAAATTAAATGAAATTCCTATATTTATAAAAGAAAATTCATTAATCATATTGAATGAAGACAGTGTTAATTATGTGAATGAAAAAGCTATAAAGGAGTTAACTGTAATAGGATTAGTCACCGATAAAGCTGAATTTACATATTTTGAAGATGATGGAGAAACATATGATTTTAAAAATGGGAAGTATGCTAAAATTAAACTATTAGTTATAAAAAATGAAGAAGATTTTGATTTTGAAGTTGAAAAAGATGAAAATGAAAATTACAATTTAACAATTGAAAAAATTAGATTTGAAATATATGATGGGAATGGAGAAAAATTCATATATACTTTAAAAATATAAATAAAGAATTCTTTTAAAAAGCTTTTTTAATCAAAAAAATTATTACTTTATCATTTTTGGTTGAAAGATTTATGAAAATGTGGTAAAATTAAAGCAAAGGCAATTTTGAAACTCTTTTCCTATAACAGGTGGTGGTTAATATGGAAAGATATTCAAGACATAAAAACTTATATAATAATTTTGAAAAAATTAGAAATTCAAAGGTTTTGGTAGCAGGTGCTGGTGGATTGGGTAGCAATGTTTTAATGAATCTTTCAAGATTGGGTATTGGAGAAATACATATTTTCGATTCTGGTATTTTAGATATGCCAGATCTTAATAGACAAATATTATACGATATTGAAGATCTGGGAAAGAAAAAAGTTTTTGTGGCAAAAGAAAAATTAACAAAAATTAATCCTGATATTGAAATACATATTCATGATGAAAAAATAGAAGAAAATACTATATTGCCTTCTGTAGATATTGCAATAGATTGTTTTGATAATTTTGAAAGCCGAAAAATTTTAGATAAAAAAATACATGAAATTAATATTCCTCTTATTCATGGAGGCGTAGAAAGATTTTTTGGCCAGGTAACGGATATTATACCAGGAAAAACAAAATCGTTAAGAGAAATACTGGGAAATATTGAAGATTCAAAAGAAATAAAATTAGTAGTTCCATATTCAGTATCAATAATCGCATCTTTACAGGTCAATGAAGCAATAAAAATATTACTTGGTGATTATAAAAATGCTCTTATTAACAAAATGCTTATAATGGATTTGACTTTTAATTCTTTTGATATAATTGATCTAAACTAAAAAAGATTCTTTTTAAAGTCACTTTATGAAAAGTCCATATTTTTCACGTGAATATAGTATTAAAATATGATTTAATAAGATTTTCAAATATTTTTGAAAAAAACAAAAAAACTCCGGAGAATTCCGGAGTTTTTTGAATTAAATAGTATTAATTTCGTGCTATATAATGTGTATGTAAATAATGATGTGCAATTTCACTATTTGGTTCTTTGAGAAATTCTTTATATAGCTCTTTTACTGCAGGATTTTCATGCGATTTTCTCAATTTCGAATCATAGTCAATTTCATAAATTGATTCCATTCTCTTTAATAAAACCTCTTCGTTTGTTGGTATTGGTTGTCCTCCTCCACCAATACAACCTCCAGGACAAGCCATAAATTCAACAAAATGATATTCAACTTCACCATTTTTAATTTTTTCAAGTAATTTTCTTGCCGCTCCAAGGGTATTTACAACCGCAACTTTAATTGTTTTCCCATTAATTTCAACTTCAGCTTCTTTTACCTTTGTTAAACCTCTCACGCTAACAAAATCTAATTTTTCCAATTCTTTTCCTGTCAATATCTCATATGCTGTTCTTAAAGCTGCTTCCATAACTCCACCTGATGCGCCAAAAATAACACCTGCTCCAGTTGATATTCCAAATGGATTATCATACTCTTCCTCAGGTAAATTTCTAAAATCAATTCCAGATTCTTTTATCATTTTTGCTAATTCTCTTGTTGTCAGCACAAAATCAACATCTCCTGCAAGCTCTGGCCTATTCATTTCATATTTTTTGGCTGTACATGGCATTATTGAAACAACTACTAATTTCTCTTTTGGTACTCCTAATTTTTTTGCATAATAATGTTTTGCAACTGCACCAAACATTTGTTGTGGTGATTTGGCAGTTGAAAGGTTAGGAAGATATTCAGGATAATTATGTTCAATAAATTTGATCCATCCGGGACTACATGATGTAAATAACGGCAATTTCCCACCTTCTTTAAACCTATGGATAAATTCCGTTCCTTCTTCTACTATAGTTAAATCTGCTGTAAAATTAGTATCAAATACCCTGTCAAATCCAAGAAGTCTTAATGCCGATACCATTTTACCTGTAGAAATTGTTCCAGGTTCCATACCAAAAGGTTCTCCAAGGGCTACTCTTACAGCAGGTGCTGTTTGTACTACTGTAATTTTATCAGGATCATTTAAAGCCTTCCACACACCATCAATATGGTATACTTCATGTAAAGCTCCTGTAGGACAATTCATAACACATTGACCACAATTTGTACAATCAACATTCCCCATACCCTCGTCTAAGAAAGTGGTTACTATTGTATTAGGTCCTCTATTTGCAAATGTGAAAATATTAACTCCTTGTATATTAGAACAAGCTCTTATACATCTTCCACAAACTATACATTTTGTAGGTTCTCTAACTATTGAAAAACTTGAAAAATCAGATGGCAAATTTTTTTCCACAGGTGGAATATCTATTTTTGTAACTCCAATTTCTTCCGCTATAATTTTTAACTCACATGTTGTTGAACGAGGACAGGTTAAACAGTTTAATTCACAGCTTATCCCATGTGAAGCAACTATTAATTGCATTATTGTTTTTCTAACTTTTCTTACTTTTTCAGAATGTGTTTTTATTTTCATACCATCACTTATATTAACAGCACACGATGGAACAAGTGTCTTTGACCCTTCAACTTCAACTACACACAATCTACATCCACCATATGGTTCCATATTTTCTATATAACATAATGTTGGAATTTTTATATTAGCTTTTTTAACCGCTTCAAGTATAGTAATATTTTCAGGCATATCATATTCTCTATTATTAATAGTGATTTTCATAATAACACCTCCGGTGTGATTAACTTTTTTTATTTTTTATTAAAAATCATTTTACTTCTTCATAAAAATATTTCTCCAAAACTGAATAAATAAAATTAACTGATGATTGTCCAAAACCGCACCTTGCTGCAAGCATTATCGATTCTTTTAAATCACCTATTATCTTTTTGTATTCTTCTTTATATCCCTTTCTTTTCATTTTTAATAATATTTCTCTTATATTTCTATTTCCCTCTCTACACGGAAAACAAGTTCCACATGTTTCTTTTACAAAGAATTCAGAAACATTTAATAATATATCCAGTAAATCATGTTTTTTTGAAACTACTATCATCCCACCAGAACCTATAGATGAACCGGATTTTTCCAAGTCTTCATAAGTATATAATACATCTAATTCTTCGTCCTTTAAAATAGATGTTGCTATTCCACCAGGAACTACAAAATTAATTTCATCTTTTGAACCACCCGCTAATTCAATAATATCTTTTACGGTCATACTACCAAATTCGATTTCATATACATCTGGTAATTTAACATCACCATTTATAGAAACTAATTTTGTTCCGCGACTTTTTTCTGTTCCAAGTTTTGAATATATATTATCTTCATATTTCATAATTTCAGCCACAGCAGTCAATGTCTCTACATTATTTACTACAGTTGGTTTATCAAATAAACCTTTTTGAACAGGATATGGCGGTTTTATCCTTGAAAATCCTCTTTTCCCTTCTATAGAATTTATTAATGATGTTTCATCTCCACATACATATGCCCCAGCACCTTTTATCAATTTTAATTCAAAATCAAAACCACTACCCAATATATCTTTACCTAACAACCCTCTATGATAGGCATCTTTTATTGTTTTTTCAAAAATTTCTATAGCATTTGAATATTCACCCCTAATATAAATGTAGCCATAATTTGCCTTAACTGTATATGCTGCTATTATTATGCCCTCCAAAACTTTAAATGGCATATTTTCAAGAAGAAACCTATCCTTAAACGTTCCTGGTTCTCCTTCATCTGCATTACATATTAAAAATTTCACATCACTTTTTTGAGAAAGTGCAAATTGCCATTTTTTCCCAGTTGGAAAACCAGCCCCACCTCTTCCTCTTAATCCTGATTCGGTTATTTTTTTCACAATATTTTCTGAATCTAATTTTAATGAATTTTTCAACCCAATAAATTCATAATTTTCCATTGTTTTATCAAGATCCGATTTTAAAAATATTTTTTCTTTTATCATAACTTCACCACCTTATATACATTCTTTTAAAATTGAAATGGCCTGTTGAGGTGTAAGTTTAGTATAGATTTTATTATTTACTAACATTACAGGCCCTTCACCACAATGCCCCAAACATTCCACAACTTCAAGAGTAAATTTTTTATCCGAAGTAGTTTCTCCCGAGTCTATTCCTAAAAATTCTTTTATAGTTTCAACAACATCCTCGGCACTATTGAGATGACATGAAAGACTATTACAAACACGTATGATATATCTTCCTCTTGGTTCAACATGAAACATTGAATAAAAAGAAATTACACCATACAATTGCGACTTTGGTATTTTTTTTGCTTTAGCAATTCTAATAATCTGTTCTTCTGGAATATATCCATAAGTATCTTGAATATCGTGGAGTTCTTCTAATAATGTTTTTTCATAAAACTTTTCCACTGTATTCACCCCCTTATTTTTATATTACCACTTTATTAAAAATATAACAAATATATTTATAGTTAATAAAAGGAAACTACAAGCGATTATAGTTATTAATGTTTTATTAAAGTGGTTTTTTTTATTTTGTTAATAATTATTAAAAATTACAACTTATCTTTCTACATACATAAATAACAAAAACAGGAGAGCATTAGCTCTCCTGTTAAATTTAAAATTATATACTATTTACTTGTTTCTGTCGCATTTTGAGACTCGTATTCTTTTTCTGCATCTTCTATCATTTTGTCTATACCTGGATATTTTGGATCTAATTTCTTAATCTCTTCTAAATATCCTATTTTTGAGAATGTATTTTGACTGAATGTATCATTGAAATCTATTAATGTTTCAAGTGCCTCTATTCTTGTTTCTGTTGATGCTTTAGAAAATGCTATTCTATTTAAATTAAAATTAATCTCTTTTAGCTGTTGTCCAAAATATTGGAACATCGCATTTGCATCTATATATCGTAAATATTGTTTATATGTATCAATTTTGTTTTCAGAATATTTTAATGCTACTTCGTAATTCTCTGGTGCTTCTTGATAATAGAACTCAACTGTTTTGTTTGAACTCGGATATTCTGCAAATAATTCGTCTAATACTTTTATTCTTTTAGCTTTTAAAACTTCCATTTCTTTTTGTAATTTTACTTTGTTTTCTGCTATTTCCGAATCTGTATAATCTTTTAACTCTTCTTTTATTTCTAAGAAATCTTTAGCATCTTCATATTTAAATCTTTCTTTTAATAATTTTGTATATTCTTCACCCTGTACATTTTTCATTTTTTCACTTAATTCATTATATTTTTTATTTATTTCATCTAATCCTAATTTTAAAATCTCTGGATCAACTGAATCTTTTAATGTTAGGTATTTTGTGAATTTGTCTAACTTTTGATTTAATATATCTTTTAATAGATTTGTTGCATTTATATATATAGCTTCTTCATTTGTGGATGCATCCACTGCAAGTTCATCATTTTCAAATATATATTGCTCTAATGATTTTATAAATTCACGAATTTTTTGTTCATCTTTTGATTCACTCAAAACAACGTATTCATCATATAATTTTAAATCTTCATCTAAGTATTCTAATCCCAATTTTTCATTTTCTTTATATTCTTTTACCCATGTAATAAACTTTTCATCTTTTAATTTCTTTTCTATTTCACTATAAATTTCCGGAAATTTATTCATTATATCTTCTGGATTATTAAATACTTTTTTATCCTGCACTCTTATTATATGATATCCATAGTTGGTTTTTACAGGCCCAACTAATTCACCCACTGTTGCATTAAATGAAGCATCTTCAAACTCTTTCACCATTGTATTATGTTTAAACCATCCTAATTCTCCTCCACTTGTTGCATTTGATGTATCTTTCGAGTATTTAGATGCTGCATCTTCAAAAGTTATTTCTTTATTTTCTATCATTTGTTTTATTTTATTGGCTGTAGCTTCATCAGAAACCAATATATGTTGTGCTTTTATTTCTTCATATTGTTTTTTCAAATCCTCAAAATTATCTTTTAAATATTTTAACCCTTCTTCTTTTGATACTTTTGAAACCTCATTTTTCACTCTGTCTATTATTAGTTGTATCCTGTAAGCATTCTTATAATTTGCTTTTATTATATTTCTTAAATTATCTTCAGATTTATAATAATCTAAATATTTTTTCCATGTATCCTGATTCTCTTTTAACTTTGCTATCTGGTCATCTATAAATTTATTAAATTCAGTTTCAACTTCTTTATCCGTCGGTGCTAAATTGTTTTTATCTGCATAATATTCTATGACTTTTATATCAAATAATTTTTTTACCGCACTATATGATAAGGTTAATTCATCAAATACCGGATCCAATTTTTGTCCATAAGCTGTATACTGTTGTCTCATTTGATTTACTTCATCATTAATTTCATAACTCATTATCCAATATGGATAATCTAATTCTGTACCGTCTTTTGTTAAAACTGCTGTTGCATTGTCTTTTGATGGTGTATTGGAACTCGCTTTTGCTTTTGATGCTCCCAAATATGCTGCAATTGACCACCAGACTATTCCTGCAGTAAATAATACTACAATCACTATAACTATAGCCTTTTCCCATTTAACAAACCAATCTCTCATCTATAAACCCCCTCTATTCCTGCATGTTATTATAATAGCCTAAAAACCGGGGGCTAGCCCCGGTTTTTATTTTTATTATCTTAGGTACATATCTTTTGTTGCTTCTTCAAATTTTAACAATCTTTCCCATCTTGTATCAACATATTTTTGCATTTCTTCTATCATTTCCATATATTCTGGATGTTGAAGAGCTTTTCTAAATCTTCCTATTGACCTGATATATTCTTCGATTGGCTTAAAGTTTCTCGGTTTTCTTGTTATTTTATAAACTCCTCTGTCAATTTCATATAATGGCCAGTACTTTGTTTCAACAGCTAATTTGGTTATAGCTGGACCATCACTTTCAGGAATTCTCCAGAATCTTACACATGGAGCCAATACTGCTATAAATGCTGGACCTTCATGTTTTAATCCTTTTTCAACCTTTGCCATAAAATCAAAAGGATCTGATGTGGATGCAGTTGCAGCATAAACATTTTCATGAGCTCCAATTATTTCTACTATGTTCTTTTTAAACATTACTTTTCCTGTTTTTACTTTTCCAATTGGTTCTGTTGTTGCATCTGCACCTGGAGGTGTTGAACCTGATCTCTGGTTTCCTGTGTTCATATATCCTTCATTATCATATAAAATGTATAAGAAATCGTGACCTCTTTCAATTGCTCCTGATAATGATTGAAGACCTATATCATATGTTCCTCCGTCTCCACCAAATGCGATAAATTTAATAGGTTTATCTGTCTTTAGTCTTCCTCTATTTTTTAATGATCTATATGCTGCTTCAGCACCGGAAATTGTTGCTGCTACGTTTTCAAATGCATTATGTATATATGGTATATTCCATGCTGTAAATGGATATATTGTTGTTGAAACTTCCAAACATCCAGTTGCGGCACCAACTACAGGTTCGTATCCTAAAGCTTTTGCAGTCATTGTTGCCCATTTTGCTACCATTGGTGCATTACATCCCGGACATAATCTATGACCTTGAGTAAATGGCCAATCTTCTTTATCTACCAAATTAATTAATTGTTTCATATTTACAGGCACTATTGTTCACCTCCAATTATTCTTTTAAGCCAAGATATCTTTCATCATTTGGATCTAATTCACCTTTAATTGCTTCTTCGAATGGAATATGTAACATCGCTGGTGTTACATCTCTTCCACCCAATCCATATACGTATGAACCTATCATTGGTTTTTCTTTTGCTTCATATAATGCTGATTTTATTAATGAATATAATGGAGCTTCTTTACCAAATGACATAGCTCTATCAAGAACAACTACTGCTTTTCTTCCATCAAGAACTGATAAAATTTCCTTTTTAGGGAATGGTGTAAATACCCATGGTTTTACCAATCCTGCTTTTATGCCTTTTTCTCTTAATTCATCAACTACATATTTTGCTGTTGAAGCTGCCGAATTTAATACAACCATTACATATTCAGCATCGTCCATTCTATATAAATCAAGGAAATCATATTTTCTTCCTGATATTTTTTCATATTCTGCAAATACTTCTGGTAATGCTTTATAAGCATTTTTCAAACCTTCCTGTTGTTGTCTATGATGTTCAAAATAATAGTCAAACAAGTCCAATGGACCGTGTGTAATCGGATTATCAATGTCCAATAATGGATATTTAGGTTCCCATAATCCAACAAAATTCTTTACAGCTTCATCATCTAAAATTTCTACTCCTTCAACACCATGTGATGTAATAAATCCATCTAAATTTACCATGGCCGGAGTTAATACTTCTTCTCTTTCAGCTAATTTAGTTGCTATAATTGTCATATCATAAGCTTCTTGAGAATTTTCTGCAAATAATTGTATCCATCCTGCATCTCTTACAGCATATGCATCTGAGTGATCACCATGTATATTTATAGGTCCTGATAATGCTCTATTTACAATTGGCATTACAATTGGCAATCTCATTGATGCTGCAATATAAACTATTTCAAACATTAAAGCTAATCCATTTGCAGCTGTTGCTGTCATTGTTCTTGCTCCAGCAGCAGCTGAACCAACAACCGCACTCATTGCTGAGTGTTCTGATTCAACAGGTACCATTACGGTATCTACTGCACCATCAGCTACAAATTGTGCGAAATATTCAACTATTGGAGTCTGTGGTGTTATTGGATATGCAGCCACAACATCAGGATTTATCTGTCTCATTGCATGAGCTACTGCAGCTGCACCAGTTATTGCTAACTTTGTAGGCATTTATATTCAACCTCCTTATTTTAAAAATTCCGTTTCAGGTTTCATTTCAATTGCATTTACAGGACATACCTTTGCACATGTTCCACAACCTTTACAATAATTATAATCAAACCCTATCATTTCTGTTTTTCCATCTTCTTTTACTTTTCCTTCAATTGCCATATCTGGACAATATAACCAGCATTGCATACAATTAATACATGCATCTTTATTCACAATTGGTCTCATTATTCTCCATGTACCTGTATTATATTCTCTTGCTGTAGCTGGTTTATCAATAACTCCTGCAATTGGCATTTCTTTCCAGCTATCGTATTTAGGCATTACCTTTCACCTCCTGATAACCCCTTTCAACTGCTCTGATGTTTGCTTCAACTACTTCTGGTGCAAATTTTTTCTCAAATGTTTTCTTAACCTTTGCTTTTACTACATCTAAAGGAACTATATTTGTTAATTTTACTAAAGCACCTATCATAACTGTGTTAGGAATTCCTCTTTTTATCTCTTCTAAAGCTATATCTGTTGCTGGTATTGTATATATTTTACCACTAAATCCTGTTCTTTCTTTAACTTCTTCAGGTGATAAAACTGTGTTTACTAACATTATTTTATCCTCTGACAATCCAGCTGTTAATTCTGGCAATCCCAACATAGTATCGTCAAAAATAACAACAACATCAGGATTTTCAATTCCACTTCTTATTCTAATAGGAACATCTGCTATTCTGTTGAAAGCTTTCATTGGAGCTCCTGACCTTTCTGCTCCGTATTCGGGGAATGCTGTTGAATATTTTCCTGCCTCAACAGCTGCTTCAGTCAAAAATTGTGAAGCACTTTTTGCACCCTGTCCAGCTCTTCCATGCCATCTGATTTCAAAATATTTTTCTGGCACTCTTATGCCCTCCTTTCAGATATTGATTACATAGTAACATCATTATAATCAATGTTCTCAAAAATTTTATCCACCCACATATAATATTTTAACTTATTTTTTTCAATTTTTCCACTCTCAAGCATTGCATTAAGTTCAAAAAAACGTTTCACATGTGTTTTTATTCTGTTAACGGCATACTCTACGGTTGTACCAGAACTAATAATAAATACCCAATCACTTGATTGTGCCAACATTAGCTCTTTTATCATTAAAGATATTATATTTTTTTCTACATCGCTATATTTTTTATTCATTTTCACCTTTAATATTTCAATCATTTCATAAATTGCAGGATATATCCAATCGTTATTTCCATTTATCCATTCTTCAAAAAAACCATTTATTCCCCACGTTGATCTTGAAGGATTTACAATCTGTACTTCTTCAACCCTCTTTAAAATATTTTTTGGATTTTCCAGTTTCAATTCTTCTGTATTATATACCTTTTCTATTACTTTTTCTAAAAACATAATTCCTTCATACCACCAATGACCAAAAAATTCTGTATCAAAAGCATATACCATTGTCGGTTCTAAATCTGGATATTCCACATTTAACTCCTTTAATTGCTTTAATCTTTTTTGAACAAAATCTTCTGCATTACTTTTTACTGCTGTATAGGCTTCATCTATATCATATAACATTTTATCAAATAGTTCTTTGTCCTTACCTGTTATTTTATGATATTTTATTCCTGTATTACATCTAACACCACTTTTATCTATATAATCTTTTATATATTCATATTCTCTATCAAAACCTATGTCCCGATAAAATTCTCTGTATCTGGGATCATTTAAATATCCAAACTCTGTGTCAAAAATTTCTATATTATTGTCTTTATCTCTTGAAAATACAAAAATACTTGAATTCGTTATGACTGGATTATATACATTATATATTGGATATGGATTACCATATATTAACCCATTTTTTTCAACAAAGGTGTATTCAATTTCGTATTGATTTAAATATATATCTAAACCTTCATAATATCCAAGTTCCGGGAGCCAAAAACCTTTTGGATAAAAACCAAAAGCTTTTTTGAATGTTTCTAAACCATATTTTATTTGAAGCTTTACTATTTCAGGATATTCAGAATATATCGGTAAAACCGCATGCGTCGCAGATGTTGTTATTAATTCCAGATAACCTTTTTCATAATACTCTTTAAATGCATCTAATATATTTTTATTATACATCTTTTCGAATATTTCTAATATTTCTTTAAAGTTATTTTTATAATAATCTGCCATTTTGTGTTTTATTAATTCTTCATCTTTGGTTCTTTCATATTCTTTTTCTGATAATTCTATAATTTTTTTTAGATATCTAACATATTTTTCCTGCAAATCCATACTATTTAACATTTCAATTAAAGTAGGAGAAAAACTCATTACTAATTTAAATTTTATACCTTTTTTTTCAAGATTTTGAAAAACTCTAATCAGTGGAATATACGTTTCTGTTATTGCTTCAAATAACCATCTTTCTTCCATAAATTCTTCATAATCAGGATGTCTAACATATGGCAAATGCGAATGAAGTACAAATATTATATTCCCATTATTCATTTTTTTATCCCCCTATTTAAAGAATAAAGATTCCATACAAATGAACCGCCACCGGATATAGGAGGTCTATTTCCTAATTGAGGCAATACCATATTATTACTCGACAATCCAGGGATTTTTTCAACTATATTTATATTTATCTTTTTTTTCAATTTTCTTTTTTTGTTCGTTTTAGGATTATATATGACCACATTTTCCGCAATATTTATATTTTCTGATGGCATTATCAACCTATTACTTCTAATCAAAGCATTAAAATTTTTTATTTCATCTAAATATCCAATTTCCGCGATATATTCAGCATTTGATCCTGGAATAAAAAAGTAATAACTTTTATATTCTCTCAAATTATCTAAAGATTCATAAATTCTATTTGCTTCATCTATCGCGAAATCTTTATTTGTTACATCATAAAATCTCATTACGATTTTTGAACTTTCAGGTATTTTATCTATTTTTTGTATCATTTCCTTGGAAAAATTCCAAACTGCATATATCCAATTTGCATTAACACTATTTATTATAAAAATGTTTTCATTTAACATTTCTTGATTGTTTTTTATCAGATCAATACCATTAATATGGGGTATTTGATACGATAATTGGTTTGAAGTATCTGTTATCAACCCCTCTTCCTTTAACTGCAACAACTTATTTTTTATTACTTTTATAATATCTTTTTTTCTCATTGATCTCTTTAATTTAATCCCCATATTTTTAGCTATATTTCTTAATTCTTGAATGCTTGGTTCTTCACTCTCCAATAATCTGGATAGTTTTTTGTCTATTATCATTATTTAACCCCCATTTTTATACATAATTTAAATTTCCAACCCTTTAAATTGTATCATATATTTTTTTTTAGCAAACAGGAATAATATAAAGCATTCTCTATGTAACCCATTTTATTCATAAATAATAACGAGATACTAAATTTATTAAAGATTATTGCTTTTTTACATTCCTGCAAAGAACTATGGTAATAACATTGCCATCTAAATTTTTAATAGCCTCATTAACAGTAGCTCCTGTGGTATATACATCATCTATTAATAGATAATTTTTTTCATCTTTTTTTTCAAATATGAATTTATTTTTTACCTGTTTTATTCTTTGATAATAATTTAATGCTTCTATTTGAGTTTTTGTATATCCTTTTTGTATTTTTAAATTATGATTCAATTTAAATCCCGTTAATTTAGAGAATTCTTTTGATATTAAATATACAGGGTTGTATCCTCTTATTTTTAAATGTTTTTTTATGGAAGGTATATAGACAATTTCAGGAAATTCATAAAAATCAATATTATAATATTTATATGTTTTATATAATAATTTTGAGAAAATTTTCGCTAAATGTATATTTTGTTTAAATTTAAATTCTTTTATCAAAGAAGATAACGGTTTCTCATAAACGCCTGCAAAATAAATAATATTATCATTTTCTATAAAAGAAGGGTGAAAAAGCGAGTCTTCACAAGACTCGCATATTATTTTATTTGGTAAAATATCTTTTTTGCAAATTTTACATTTATTTCCAAAAATTTCATTCAAGAACATTTGGCATTACCTCTGGGTTTAATTTCAGCAAAGTTGTAAGAGCTGTTAATTTCAATGTTCCATTTTCAGCTTCATCTTTTAAAATATTAAAAGGCGTTTCCCAAAAATTATTAGCTTTTAAAACTTTTAATATACTTAAGGCATTCTTTCTTAAATTTACTGGAAATTTTTTATTTTCAGCAATTTTAGATACTTCCATTAAAAATTGTTCAGCCTTTAATTTCTTTATTATCTGTAATGCATAATTCTTTCTTTTTACTGATACTGATTCTAAAAATTCTGGAACTTTTTCAAGTAATGTATAATCCAAAAAATGCAAAAGATAATTCACCGGACCATTTAACAACTCATCTTCGACTACCTCTAACAATTCTCTCGCATAATCAACATATCCCATATCATCTTTTTCTGCAGCTAATTTAAATCCAAAATTTTTAATTTTTGTTATTTCACTGTCGATAAATTTCTCTATAGCAAAATCGGGAATTATATCATTTCCACAGATTTTTTTACCTCTGTTCACCAATTCAAATAACAATTCTATATTTGTTTCGTCTTCAATATTTTTAGTAAAAAACGTCTTCGATATTTCACAGGGTAAGCCAGATATATATTTTATTAAAATTATTTTTATTGTTTTATCTGCCTCTTTATAAATATTGCTAAATGTATTATATACAGTTACCGAATCATTTGATTCAAAATAACGCTTTAATATTAATTTTTTTAAGTTTAAAGGTACATCATTTGACAAAACAACTTCGCTAATATTTTCTGTTATATTCAATAATATTTTTATCTGAGGATTTGTTTCACCTATAAATTTTTCCTTCATTTTATCCAAATCTTCGGGATAAAATTCTATAAAAGAGCTTATTAATTGAAAACGCACTTTAAAATCCGGATCTTTTGCAAGTGGATATATATATTCAAAATTCTCACAACCAAGAGAAAGATATAATTTAACGGCTTCTTTTCTGATTGTTGATGAAACATCCTTGAATAATTCTTTTAATATTTCGCAATCCAATCTTCCCATTTTTTCAAGATATTTCAGTGCAGAAATTCTTACATCAGGACTATTGTCTTCAAGCATTTCGTGAATATGTGTAACTTCAACTTTTTGTTTTAATAATTCCTGAATAGATTTTGCTTTTACAGTCGACACTCTGGAGTCCAGAAGTTCAAGATATAACCTCATATTATCCTGCCTTATTTTTTCCTGAAGTATTTTATAAGCTTCTATTATTGGGTTTGCCATTTTACCACTCCCTGGAATATATATTTAAATTATATTCTTCAAAATTAAATTCTAAAAAACTTCCTATTTTATTTATATCAATTTCTTTACCTGTATATAGATATTCATATGTCTTCTTATTATAAACGTCTATATACACTAATTTTAAATAATTAGATATTTTCTCAAGCTGAGCTTTCTCTCCATTTTTTCGTTCAAATTCAAAGTATTTTTTGTATCCAGCATCTTTAAAGGTAACTGTATCTACTTTTATATCATCACGAAAAAATCGAAAAAGATTTATAATGGAATTTTCTACATTTATTTTGTTAAATTCCATCTCTAACACGTTATTAAACATAATAATTGTCCTTGCAAACAGGGCAAGGCCAATTATTGATATTATAGATATCGCTATCATTGAAAATAACGTTTCAATCATTAAAAAGCCTTTTTTCATTTTATTGGCTCCGAAAAATATAATGAAAAATCTTTTCTACCATTTAAAAATCGAAACTCTATTTTCAAATCATCTATAAAATCTTCTGGTGGAGGTACTATGTAGGTTATTTTAAAAAACATATAATCACTCAAATTATTAGAATATTCTTTTTGAGATAATGGATATCCAAACCCAAATTTTAAAGCTAAATTTTTAATACTCAAATTCAAACCAGAATACATCAAAAATATACTTCTATTCTGCGTTGCTTCATCTGTTATTCTATCATTAAACCATGCTATACCAAAATTTACATAGCTATTATCATTTATCTTTAATATTGAAGTACTTACATCCATTATTGTTATAAAACTAAAATTCGGTGTAGAAACATATGTTATATCACTTGAAAACGCAAAATTCTCTTCTTCAAGCCCCAATCTTAAAGCCATGTTCCAATTATTCTCACCAGTTAAAAAGGACATTCCTATATCGAAATTAACAGAAAAAAACACAGCATTTATCAATATAAATAATAATATAATTATATAGTTTTTTTTCAAACTATTTCACCTCAGGTTTATACTCTTCCAGTTTATCTTTGTTTTTTAATCTCACATGACCTTTTTCAATTTCTTTAAAAGCTATAGTAACAAAATTGTTATCAGCTGTTTTTACAAGAGGCTTTGAAGTTGAATCAAACCCTTCTTCTTTTAATATCTGGACTCTTTTTGCTACCATTATTGGAACAACATATTTAAATCCTACTTTATTCATGATTTTATCATAATTAAAATCCATCGACATTCCTATTCCTCCTCAATCTTAAAAAATGAATACTTTCCTAAATGTTCTGTAACCCTTTCTGTTTTTATCTGTTCTGCTATAAATATCGCTATTAACTGATTTATAGCTTCATTTAAATCCTCGTTTACTATTAAATAATCGAATTCATTTATTTTAGATAACTCCCATTTAGCATCGGCCAATCTTATTTTTAAATCTTTTTCTTTTTCTGTTCCTCTATTCATTAATCTTTTTTTCAACTCTGAATATGAAGGAGGGGCTATAAAAATTAATACAGTTTCCTTAGGCATTTTTTTCACTACATTTAAAGCTCCCTGAACGTCTATATCCAGAACTATATTAAATCCTTCGTTTATTTTTTTTTCTATATATTTTTTTGAAGTACCATATTTATGTCCATGTACATTGGCATACTCTAAAAATTCATCTTTTTCAACCATTTCATTAAATGTATTTTCATCTACAAAAAAATAATCCTTTCCATCTGTTTCTCCTGGCCTCGCTGGTCTTGTGGTATATGAAACCGAAAAGGAAAAGCCTTCTAATTTTGCCATAGCTCTTTTAATAATCGAAGATTTACCCACACCACTTGGCCCACTGACAACGTAAAGAATTCCTTTTGTCATTTAGAATATACCTCTCTCCTTATTTTTTCAAGGGCACTTTCTACATCATAAAAATTCTGCATAAATCTTCCACTTATAGTTTCAGGTTGAATAGCACTTAAGATTATATGATTGCTATCAGTTATAACTATAGCTCTTGTTTTTCTTCCATATGTTGCGTCTATTAATTTCCCCTCTTCTTTTG
The DNA here is from genome assembly GCF_013363285.1 of Marinitoga sp. 1154. Classification (NCBI taxonomy): domain Bacteria; kingdom Thermotogati; phylum Thermotogota; class Thermotogae; order Petrotogales; family Petrotogaceae; genus Marinitoga; species Marinitoga sp. 1154. The sequence continues at coordinate 20,138 of NZ_LBFB01000020.1, forward strand.
CTATATCCTTTAATCTTTTCAATGGTGAAGATTCTGGATTGACAATTGCTATTACTCTATCTCCAATTACAACATTACCAAACCCAATATTTATTAAACCGTACACAACTTACACCTCCGATATAATTTATATTAATTAGTAAATATTTTTTTATAAATGTATTTTTAATGGATATTTTGAACCTGCTCTTTTATTTTATTTACATGTAATCTCCCATCAATGGATAAAGCCGTTATTTCTTTTAATTTTGATTTAGATGCAATTGTATTGAATTCTCTATGCATTTCCTGAGCTAAAAAGTCTAGATTTTGCCCTACTACTTCAAGATCTGAAGATATTAATTCTCTGAATTTTTTCACATGCATATTTAACCTATCTATTTCTTCTGTTATATCTCCTCTTTCTAAAATAAGAGCTATTTCATATTCAAGCCTTTCCTTATTATATTCTATTTCCAGATCTAGATCTTTTAAGGATTCATTTAATTTTTCTTTATAATAATCTTTCATCTTTGAAGAATATCTTTTTATTTCAGAAGTTATTTCTTCTATTTTATCTATATATGTTATTAAAACTTTCTTTATTTTTTCCCCTTCAGACTTTTGAACTTCAAGAGTTTTTTCTATACTCTTTAAAACAGCTTTCTCAAGACCACTCCATATTATTTCCAGATCATTTTCTTCGATAGAATATCTCATTATTTCCTTGAATCTTATTAGAAGTTCTAAATTTGGCAAATCATTTAAATGAAGATAACTGGCAAGATCATTTAATGCATCAAAATAAGATTTAGCAAGGGCCTTATCTATTTTTATTATATCTTTTGGTTGTAAAAGTCTGATATCTATATAAATATTTAATGACCCTCTTTTAAAATATTTTTTTAGCAAATCATTTATTTTTAACTCCAGTGAAGAGTATATCCATGGTAAATTAACCTTTATATTTAAATGTTTTCCATTTAAAGATTTAATTTCAACAGTATAACTATAATTACCTATATTTTCCTCTATTCTCCCATAACCTGTCATACTTCTCATATTTTCACCTCTTCTTATTATATTATTATACACCAAATTTCTTAAAAAATCAAAATATTTAAGAAAATTTAATCTTAAATGTACTTCCTTTACCCATATCGCTCATAACTTCTATTTTTACATTAATTTTTTCACTTATTCTCCTTGCAATAGATAACCCTAATCCAAACCCTTTTACAGCTCTGGATTTATCTGCTTTATAAAATCTTTCAAAAATTTTTGGTATTTCATCCTTTTCTATCCCAGGTCCTTTATCAATCACTTCTATTGAATCTTCTGATATTTTGACAATAACCTCATTTTCGTTATTTAATTTTGTATATTTTATTGCGTTTTCGAGAATAATCTTTAATAGAATACCTAAGTATTCTTTGTTAGTCTCAATATTGATATCTTTTAGTTCAGCTTTTATATCAACATCTTCATTTTTATACATACTTATCACTTTTTCAACTATTTCTTTTAAATTTACATATTCGAATTTTATTTCTTCTTCAACTTTTGTCAGTAATAATAAGTTTTCAATCATCTCTTTAAGATAGTTGGATGATTCTTTTATATTTTCTATAGATTCCAATAATACTTTTTCATCCTGTTTTCCCCATCTTTCAATTAACTTTATATATCCTATTATGGAAGTAAGAGGTGTTCTTAATTCATGCGACACATCAGAAACAAATTGTTTCTGAAGTTCATACCCTTTATTTATCTTTTCTAACATCTCATTTATATTTTCTGTTAATTTATGAAATTCTATGAATTTTTGTTCTGGAATTCTCTTATCAAGTGTTTCAACATTAATTTCTGCTATTTCCTCAGATATTTTCAACAAAGGTTTTAACGATTTTTTTGCAAAATAATATGATATGATGAAAGAAATTAATATACTAATAAGACTCAAACCAAGAGCTAATGAATTAAACGTGTTTATAACCGCAGTATATTCTAAAGACGGACCACCCATAATCAATTCAGAATCGTTAAATATCTTAGTTCTAATAAATATATAATATATTCCGTCTTTTTCGTATGTTGCATAATTTTTCTTTAAATTATAGATTTTTTCATCCACAATATTATACGGATCATTTAATATTATTCCATCAAGTATAACAACTTTATTTGAAATAATGCTTCTCTTTAACCTTTCAGTATCTTTTAGCATATTCCCCATCATATTTCCTATAGCCCTCCCCATAATATGGGTAGGTTCCGAAATTTTTTCAACCTGCTGTTTCAAGATTATTGCATAAGACTTTATAGACATTTTTTCAACAAAATATCTCATTGAAAATATGACTGTTAATAAAATTATTATTATAACCGTTGTATATATTACAGTTAAATTTACAACAACACTTTTTTTACTCTTCTTTGAAAACGTATCCAACACCTCTCACAGTTTTTATTTTTTTCCCTTCATTGCCGAGTTTTTTTCTTAAATAATTAATATATACTTCTACCAGATTTATATTTTCTGGATCGTCATATCCCCAGATTTCTTCAAGTAATTTTTCTTTTGATATTACACTATTTCTGTTTACAAGCAAATATCTTAACAAATTAAATTCTGTTAATGTAAGATTAATCTCTTTTCCTTTTACTTTAACTTCCATTTTTTCTGAATCCAGCTCTATATTTGATACACTTAACACTTCATGTTTTCCAAGCCTTCTTAGTAGAGCTTCTATTCTTGCCAATAACTCTTCTATTTCAAAAGGCTTCACAACATAATCATCTGCTCCAGTTTTTAAACCCTCTATTCTTGATTTTAAATCTCCTTTTGCTGTAAGCATTATTATTCCAACATTGTGGTCATAATTTCTTATAGAATCTGCAATTTCCATACCATCCATCCCTGGTAACATCAAATCCAGAATGATTATATCAGGTTTAAATTGCTCATATTTTTCCAATCCTTCATTACCATCATTAGCAACATCAACCTTGAACCCCTCATGTTTGAGTTCTAATTCCAAAAGTCTCGAAATACTTTTATCATCTTCTATTATTAATATTTTAAACATACTTACCCCTTCTTAATACGTAAAACCTATATATATTTCTTTTAACGTTGTTTCTAATATCATATATCCCCCAAGTCCCTCTACAAAGAATTTTATTCCATATTTAGTGGAAAAATCCAGGTCTGATGAAATTGGTTGTTCTATAATTATTGAGGCCTCTCTTTTTCCAAATGTAGCCATTACAGAAAATTTTGTCTTATAATCAAGAGTATCAACAATAGTGCTAAAATCAAAAGTTCCCTTTAAATCATATAAGTAATACTTTATAAATGGAAAATAAAATCCGGAATCAAACCCATATTTTAAACTTGAAAAATCTTCAAAGGATAATATCGCATCAAATCGTCCTGTTATATCATTTAATGTTGGAATTACTATATCCAAAGAAAAAACAGACTTTGCTGCATTTACTACATTTAACATTAAAATTACAATTGCAAAAATTAAAAATACCTTTTTCATCTTTTTACCCCCTTTATGCTATAATATTATTTGTTATACAACAAAATTATAATTTATTTACTTTACAAAACAATTAATGTTCGCTTTTAAAGATATTATGGATATAATTATATTATATATTATTATACTTAAAAATTTCTTAGGAACTGAGGTGATACAATGGAATTTAGAGGAACTACAATAATCGGAATAAAGAAAAACGGGAAAACTGTAATAGCAGGTGATGGGCAGATAACTCTTGGAAATACTGTTTTTAAAGGTACAGCACGAAAAGTCAGACGCCTTGGCGAAGGAAAAGTTATAGCGGGGTTTGCAGGTTCTGTTGCTGATGCACTGGCCCTTTTCGAACGATTTGAAATAAAGTATAGAGCAAATGCTGGAAACTTATTAAAAGCTGCTGTAGAACTATCAAAAGATTGGAGAACAGATAAAGTTTTAAGAAAATTAGAAGCTATGTTATTAGTTGGTGATAAAGATTACTTGCTGCTCATTTCCGGTAATGGCGAGGTAATTGAACCAGAAGAAAATGTGATGGCTATTGGTTCTGGTGGACCATATGCTCTTGCAGCAGCAAAAGCTTTGTTAAAAAACACTGACTTAGATGCAAGAGAAATCGCTGAAAAATCTTTGAAAATTGCTGGAGAAATTTGTATTTATACAAATCAAAATATTACCGTGGAGGTTATTGAATGAAAGAAAAAGTTTGGGTAATTGACAATGAAATATTAAATGATATAAACTTTTATAATGGATTTACAATTGTTGAGCAAAATATTTTAGAAAAAATATTTAATAATGCATATTTTATTGATAGAGAAATTGCCGAAAAAGATGAATCAACAAAACAAATAATTCCTTATGTCGTTATCAAGAACAAAAAAAATAAAATATTAGTAGTTCAAAGGACTAAAAAGCAAACAGAAAAAAGATTACATAATTTATATAGTGTTGGAATTGGCGGCCACATTAATCCAATAGATAAAAATAAAAATTCAGAATTAACATTTTATAACGGATTAAACAGAGAATTAAATGAAGAATTATATATTGATGAATTAAAATCATTAGAATACGTCGGCCTTATTTTAGATGATTCTACAGAAGTTTCAAGGGTTCATCTTGGTGTTTTATTTATTGCATATGTTTCTAATGCTGATATTAAAGAAAAAGAAAATTTTAAAGAACTTTGGCTAAACGAAACAGAGTTTAAAGATTTCAATGGAGAATTTGAGGGTTGGTCTAAAATAGCATTAAGAGCCTTAGAGGTGATTTAATGCTTCTAAAAGCTTATGCGAAGGTTAATCTTTTTTTGGATGTTATAGAAAAACGAGTCGATAACTATCATAATATTCTAACGCTTTTCCAAAGTATTCCTTTATATGATGAAATAGATATTGAATTTTCTGAGAAAGAAATTTTTACTTCAACACCTAAATTTAATTTCCCTTGGAATAATAACTTGATAAAAAAAGCAATAGACACCTTTAAAAGTTTAACAGAATATAGTTTTAATTTGAAAATACACTTAAACAAAAAATTGCCAGAAGGCGGAGGTATTGGCGGCGGAAGCGCTGATGCTGCCGCTGTTTTAAGATTTTTAAAAGATGAATATAATATCTCTGATAATGATATTATTGAAATTGGTGCAAAGGTTGGAGGAGACGTTCCATTTTTAATTTTTGGTGGTACTGCTATTGCTGAAGGGATTGGTGACAAATTAACTTTCTTAGAACCTCTAAAATTAAATTTTGAATTTAATTTTCCTGGTATTCATATATCCACACCAGAAATGTATAATGAAATAGATAAAAGTTGGAGTAAATTAACAAGATTCGGCGATCCAATGAAGTTATATGAAGGATTAAAAGAAAGAGATTATATAAAAGTAAAAGAAAATACATTTAATATCTTTGAGCAGGTGGTTTTTCCAAAATATCCAAAATTAAAAAGAATTAAAGAAAATATGGATAAAAATTCTATTATTTCTTTAATGAGTGGGTCTGGTAGCACTATATTTTCAATACAATATATATAAAAATAGTTTTTCCACGAAAAGTGTGGGTAATTAAGAAAAAAATAAATTACCATATTGAGTATTATATGATCGAAAAGATATAACTGCACACAATCTTAAATTAACAAAATCCCCGTTTATGGGGATTTTACTTTTTATTTTGTTCAATTCCAAATTCTCATTTTTTATTTTAAATTGAATCTTTCATATATTGCATCAATATTTCTTAAATAATAATCAGGAGTAAATATTTCATCAAATTCTTCGGGCTTAAATAACTCTTTTATTCTACTATTTTCCCATAATATTTTTTTAAAGTCTTTTCTTTCTTCCCAAGCTTTTAATGCATATTTTTGAACAAATTTATAGCTTTCTTCACGGCTTAGCCCTTTATCTATTAATGATAGCAATACTCTCTGGGAATATACAAGATTATATGACTTTTCAAATGTTTCTTTTATTCTATCTTCATTCACTATAAGATTTTCCATTAAATATTGGGTTTTTTTCACCATATAAAAGGTTATTAGAGTTGCATCTGGTAAAAATACCCTTTCCACAGAAGAATGAGATATATCTCTTTCATGCCATAGAGCTATATTTTCATAACCGGAAACTGTGTAGCTTCGCAACATTCTCGCCATTCCAGTTAACCTTTCACATAATATCGGATTCTTTTTATGTGGCATTGCGGAAGATCCTCTTTGACCTTTTTTAAATGGTTCCTGAGCTTCTAATACTTCTGTTTTTTGTAAATGTCTAATTTCAACAGCTATTCTTTCAATTCCAGCACCAATTAACGCTAATGAAGATAAAAATTCTGCATGTCTATCCCTTGGAACAACTTGTGTCGCTACTGTTTCTGGTTTTAATCCTAATTTATTTAATGCTATTTTTTCTATTTCTGGATCTATATTTGCATAATTTCCTACTGCCCCACTTAATTTTCCATAAGATATATTTTCAATAGATATTTCAAATCGTTTTATATTTCTCTCCAATTCAGCAAGATATGACAACATTTTTAAACCAAATGATGTCGGTTCAGCATGAATTCCATGAGATCTTCCAACTGTGTATAAATATTTATATTTTATTGCTTTTTCTTTTAGAATTTGGGATAATTTTTTCATCTCTTCTAATATTATTTCTCCTGCTCTTTTTAAACCTAAAGACCATGCTGTATCTACTATATCAGAAGATGTTAATCCCTTGTGGAAATATCTTGCCTCATCTCCCATATTATCTGTAATGGATTTAATAAACGCAATTACATCATGATCTACTACACTTTCAATTTTTAAAATTTTTTCTACGTCAATTTTTGCTTGATTCCTGATCTTTTTAGCCGTACCTTTTGGAGCTATATTTTTTTCTTCAAATGCATCTATTACTGATAACTCAATCTCCAACCATCTTTTATATTTTTCTTCTTCTGACCATATTTCTTTTACAGGTGAAAGCGCATATCGATCAATCATTTTTTACCTCCAGAAATTTATTTTTTTAAATTTAAAAATATATTATTCTTTTTTAAATCTTTCAAATAACATATTTCCATATGTCCTGGCATGATTAACACTGTCTCCTCTTTCGATTTTATATATTCATCAAATTTCTTTAATGATTCAAACATAACCTTTTCATCTCCATAAGGCAAATCTGTTCTGCCAATAGAGTCACAAAATATAAAATCACCTGTAAAAATAAAATCACCAAAATCATAAATCATGGAACCCGGTGTATGGCCTGAATAATAAGATACCATAAATTTTAAATCACCAAAATCATAATAACCTTCGTAAATTTCTGTGTAATTTATATTGGTTTCAAACTCTTCACCAAACATATAACTCAAATTTCTGGATTTATCTTTTAACCCTATTATTTCCTTATGAGGAATCATTATATGAAATTTATCAAATTCATTTAGCCCAGCTATATGATCGTAATGCGTATGAGTAACTAAAACTCCTTTATATTTGAAATTTTCTACTTCAAAATAATTAAAAATATGTTGATTCCCACAACCAGGATCCACTATAATTATAGTTTTATTTGATTTAATCACATATGTATTTACTCCAAAAGGTGGCATTATAAATAAATAAACTTCTATATTTTTTTTTCTATAAAAAGGCACTATTTCCATATTTTTTCTCCTTATGAGTTACTTCTTAATCTTTTTAAAATCTCTTTCTTTTTTTCTTTCATATCTTCCATTTTTTTTCTTGCATCCGTTATAATATCTTCAATATCCTGACCATTATGTTCCAATAATCCATAACTCATTGATATCTTATAATCCTTATCTGTAGTTATATTAAATTTCTTTACATATTCCACTAATCTTTTTAATATTTTCTGAGATATTTCTATATTAACAAATCTCAGCAGAATTAAAAATTCATCATCACTGAGCCTAAATATAAAATCCCTGTCTCTGATAGTCTTCTTTACTATTTCTACAAAATCTTTTATCAAATCATTTGATATATTTTCACCAAATGCTTTTTGCACATTTTTAAAATTATCTAAATTTATATAAATTACACAAAAACTCTCATTATTGCTTATTACTCTTTGAAAAATTTTTTCCGCACCTTTTTTATTAAATAATTTTGTTAATTCATCTTTTAATGCTATATCATATAACATATTCTTTTCCTTTTCAATGTTTTCAAGTTTTTTCTTTAAATTAAGTATTTCTTCTTCCTCTTCATTAGCTTTTTTCACCAGCCCTGAAAGTAAATGGGAATAATACTTTATCAATGTATCTATTTCAAAAATAGCTGTTTCTATTTCATCAATTTTTCCATTTTCAATATTACGAATCAATTGTTGTAAGGGTTTTTCTACCTTTCTAGCATTATAATACAGATATGTCGTAAAAACAAATAAAAATATCGCCGTTACCAATAAAGATATAAAAATAATATAATTTTTTGTTTTTATCAATTCAGAAAAATCAATCTCTATTTTTGTCAAAGCAGTTAACGTATAATCTTTATCAGGTCCCCACTTTAAATAAACGAACGCTTTTTCACCATTAAACTTTTCTCTTATAATATAATTTGAACTATTATTAAAATAATCAATATCATCAAATATTAATTTTTCCTCATCATCTAAAAAAGGAGATTCAAATGAAAACGGAATATATGAAATGTTATAAACATATATTCCCTCAATAAAATTAAATTTAACAGAAGATATTTCTTTAAAGAAATTAGGAACAGCTCTATCATTTAATAATATACCCACTTCAAAAATTTCTCCATCGTTTAAAATTTTATACCCATATATACGTGGTAAATTTGTTTTCAATTCAAATGATATCTTTTCTATATATTCTCCATTTTCCTTTAATTTTGTATTTAATTTTTTCCAAAAAGTTGGTACCCTTTTGGATATATCTAATCCTAAATCTTTTTGATAATCCGTCTCTGTAATCACACCATTCTTATTTATTATATAATAATTTATATCTTTAATAAACTGTTTATCTTTAATATACGAACTCTTTAACTTGTTATATTTTTCTGAAAAATTTTTATTAAAGTACATCACATATACTTCATCAAGAAAATTTTTAACAATATTTTCATATTCAACACTATAATAATCCAGATACTTCAAATTACTATTAAAGTATCCATTTACAGATATTACAGATTGTTTTATTGTCGAGTTGTATATTTTTTTAAAAAAAATGTTTACTGAAAATATAATAATTATAATCGTTATTAAAGATAGTAATAATACAATAATAAATGAACGGTTAAACAATAAAGTCCTTATACTTTTTTTGTTCAAAATTCCACCTCCATCCCCTTTTTATTATACAACATTTTTTTCAAAAAAAAAAGATTAATAGAAAGAAAAGTTATAAAAGTTATTACGTCCCCGAAATCCTATTTTGACCTAATTTTAACAGTATTAAGATATATTCCTTGTATAATATGAAATAGAAATAATTTTAATTGAAATAATTTTAAAAAAGGAGTGTTAAGAATGCAAAAGGAAATTATATCGGAAGAAAAAAATGTAAAAAGATATTTGGTAAAATTTGATAAAAAGGATATTGACAACGCTGAAAACCAGATAGTTAGAGAATTAAATCAAAGATACACATTTCATGGATTTAGAAAAGGTAAAGTCCCAAAAAAGGTTATGAAAATAAAATTTGGTGAAGATTTTGTGGAAATGGTTAGAGAAATATTAATAGAAAAGGTTGAAGATGAGTTTAAAGATGAAAAGGTTTTGTTTGGTCCATACATTGAATCATTTGCATTGGATAATGATTCAGCAGAAGTTGAAGTATTAATGCACGAACACCCGGAAGTTGTTTCTACAAAATTCGAAGAAATAAAAGTTGAAGTTCCAACGGAAAAAGAAGTTGTTGAAAAATTTGTAGAAGATAGAATAAAAGATTTACTTGAAGAAAATCCTATTTTAGAAGAAAAAGTTGAACCAGCAGAGATCGGGGATCTTGTTAAAGTAAAATATACAGTTTTAAATGCAGAAGGTAAAGAATTATTTAAAGATAAAGAAAGTGAATATGTGTTATACGAAGAAGATAAAAGACCTATGGTTACAGATTTAATTGGAAAGAAAAAGGGAGATTATGTTGAAATCAACAGAGAATTTGAAGATAAAAAATATTTATATCAAATAAACGTTGAAGGAGTATATAAAAGAATTGTTCCTGAGTTAACTGATGATATTGCTAAAACATTAGATGCTGAAATAAATTCTGTACTTGAATTAAAAGAAAAATTATCTAAAGAAGGAGCAGATTCATTTAAAGTATGGAAAGATGATTATATAAAGAATTACATCTTGGCTGAATTACACAAATACGTTGAAGTTGATGTATCAGACGAAACAATTGATGATTTTGTTGAAAAAACATTAGAAAGAATTAAACAAAATGGAAAATACGAAGAAGAATTAGAAAAACACGGCGGAGAAGAGGCATACATAAACGAATTAAAAGAACAAGCTTTAAAATCCATAAAAGAAATGACAATAATAAATAAAATTGCAGAAGAAAATAATATAAAAGTTGAAGAGAAGGAATTAAATGAAGCAATACACTCATTCGCACACATGTATAGGCTTCCACATGATAAAGCTAAAGAAATTATATATTCAAATGCAGAAATCTTAGGAAACTTAATGTGGGATATTTTAAGTAAAAAAGTTGCCGAACATATCGCAGAAAAAGTTGAAATAGTTGAAGTTGAAAATTTTGAAGAAAAGCAAAAAAATGAAGAAGAGGAAAAAGAAGAAAATTAATTTCAATTAATAAAACAGGGATATAATCCCTGTTTTATTATCATTAGAAGAAATATTAGAGGTGATTTAATATGAATATTATAAATATAATTTCAAAAGACTTAAACGTTAAAGATTGGCAGGTAAAAAATACAATCGAACTATTGAGTAATGGTAATACTATACCTTTCATAAGCAGATATAGAAAAGAGGCTACTGGAAATCTTACTGAAGAAGAAGTTAGAAAAATTTCTGAGTTATATCAATATCAAACAGAATTAGAAAAACGAAAAGAAAGTATTATCAAGTCAATAGAAGAACAAGGGAAATTAACTGAAGAGTTAAAAAACAAAATTCTGAATGCTACAAAATTAAGTGAGGTAGAAGATCTTTATTTACCTTATAAAAAAAGAAAAAAAACAAAAGCAGATATAGCTATTGAAAATGGCTTGGAACCTTTGGTTCAAAAAATTTTTTTACAAAAAATAACAAATATAGAAAAAGAGGCCAATGCATTTATTAATGATAAGGTTAAAACACTTGATGAAGTTTTAGAAGGGGTAATGTATATAATAGGACAATACTTTGCACATAATGAAAAAATAAGAAAAATCCTAAGAAATGATTTACTGAAATTTGGAAAAATAGAAAGTTATAAAAAAAAGAAATTCTTAGAAGAAAAAACAAAATATGATATGTATCATGAGTTTTCGCAGGAAATACATAAAATACCAAATTATAGAGTGTTATCAATTAACAGAGGAGAAAAAGAAGGAGTTTTAACTGTAAAATTATCTCTTGATGAAAAGTATATAAATAAATTATATAAAGAGTATTTAACAAAATTTGAAGAAAATAACAAAATAATAAAAGAAGGGTTAGATTATGGATTTAAAAATATGTTGTTTCCATCTATTTCAAATGAAGTTAGAAATATTCTAACTCAGCGTGCAGAAGAAAAATCTATTGAATTATTTTCTAAAAATTTAAAGGAATTATTGCTTACTCCTCCATTGAAGAATAAACGAGTATTAGCAATTGATCCTGGATATAGAACAGGGTGTAAGGTTGTAGCTCTTGATGAATCTGGAAAATTTTTAGAAAATAACACTATATATCCAGTTCCTCCAAAGAATGATTTTGAAAATGCCGAAAAAATTGTTTTAGAATTAATTAAAAAGTACAATTTAAATCTTATTGTTATTGGCAATGGCACAGCTTCAAGAGAAACACAAAAGTTTATAGTTGATACTGTTAAAAAACATAATTTAAATTTAAAATACATATTTGCAGATGAATCAGGTGCTTCAGTATACTCAGCTTCAAAATTAGCAGTAAAAGAATTCCCAGATTTAGATGTTACTGTAAGAGGTGCTATTAGTATTGGCAGAAGAATACAAGATCCTTTAGCAGAATTTGTAAAAATAGACCCAAAATCTTTAGGAGTAGGACAATATCAACATGATATGAATCAAAAATTATTAAAAGAAAAGCTTGAAAATACTGTTGAACATGTTGTAAATCTCGTTGGAATTAATTTAAACACTGCATCTTCTGCTCTATTACAATATATTTCTGGTATTACTCCAAAACTGGCAGAAAATATTGTAAAATTTCGTGAGGAAAATGGACCATTTAAAGAAAGAAAAGATTTATTAAAAGTAAAGGGCTTTGGCCCAAAATCCTTTGAACAGGCTGCAGGTTTTTTAAGAATATTTGATGGAAATAACCCTTTAGAAATCACCGGAATTCATCCAGAAAGTTATAAGAAAACTGAAGAATTATTAGATTTTTTAGGTTTTAAAAAAGAAGATATTTTAGATAATGAAAAATTAAATTTAATAAGAGAAAAGTTGAATAATATAAATATTCAAGAATTATCTGAAAAATTAGGAATAGGTGAATATACATTAAAGGATATAATTTCTGAATTACAAAAACCTGGTAGAGATTTAAGAGATGAATTGCCTCAACCAATATTGTATGAAGATGTTTTAACATTGGAAGATTTAAAAATCGGAATGATTTTACAAGGAAGAGTTACAAATATAACAGATTTTGGAGCTTTTGTTGATCTTGGTATTAAAGAAAATGGATTAATACATAAATCTAATATTTCAGAAAAGTTTATAAGGCATCCTTCTGAAGTTTTAGGTATAAATCAAATAGTAACTGTGGAAATCTTAGATATAGATAAAGATTTAAAGAGGATTAATTTAAAATTGAGGTCGTAAAAAAAACACCGGGATTTTATTTTGTCCCGGTGTTTTTTATCTTTTTCATTTGATACATTAGGTCATCTACTTTTTTCATATTTTCCTTTAATGAGAGATTTATATCAATTTCAGTTAAACCAAAGGATATATCTATTGGAAATTCCGTTCTCTTTAACTTTCGTTTAATCCTTTTCATAACTTTTTCTGAATTTTCAAATGTTGTATTCGGAAAAACTATAACAAATTCGTCCCCACCATATCTCGCAAAAACATCTGATTCTCTAATATTAGAAAATACCGTCTCAGAAAATACAGTTAAGCACATATCCCCATAATCATGTCCATATTTATCATTTATTTTTTTAAAATTATCTATATCTATAAAACTCAAAATCACTCTCTCTTTGTATCGTTTACTTCTATTATATATTTTCTTCAAATATTCTTCTAAAAAGGATCTATTATATGCTCTTGTTAAATGATCTCGAATCGATATTTCATAATATTTTGTTTTTTCATTATGTAATTCTTTATATAATTTATTAAATCTTATTACAGATTGAATCGTATATGTAACCTCATCTAAAAACTTAAAATCAAAACTATTAAATTTACATTCTTCAGGTCTTTCATACAAAATTGCTCCATATGCTTTTCCATTTTCATTTCTTAAAGGAACACCATAAACGCTATAAGGTTTTGGCTTTGAACCTATATGAAAAATTTTATACCCATATGGCAGTTTAAAATTCAAAGAATTAGGTATATATATCCTTTTATTGTAATTAATAATATATGATGTTAAAGATTTATCGGCTATTGAATATTTTTTCCCAGTTAGATTAATTCCATCTATTATCCCAAATTCAATATATATTTTATCTCCCTTCAATATTGAAATCGCTAACTCATTGACTATATTATATTCTTTTAAAATAAGGTGAATATTTTCATATATTATTTTACTGTTGAAATTTTCTTTTGATAGTTCTCTAAAACTCAATTCACCTATTTTTTTTGATATTTCAAGATATTTATAATCAAGTAGTTTTATTTCATTGGTTACATCTAAAACTGTAATTATATAATATTTTTCATTATCTATAATTACTCCCTTAAATTTAAATTCAAGAAATTTACTATTAAATTCTTCAACATGCGTAAATGTCATGTCTGTTTTCGAGAAACGAAATATAGTTATAGAATCAAATAAATCTTTTAATTTTCTCAAATGGGTATTTTTTTCCAGATATTTCTCGTAATTGAAATATATATCTACAGGAGATGTTTTTTCCATATCCGTATCAAATAATCTGGCAAGTATTTTATATGATTTATTAATATATTTCACTTTTCTATCATTTACTATTAATATCCCCATATTATTATCTTCAAAGTATTTTTCAAACAGGAAATTTTTCATCTTTTCATTCATCATTAACATCCCCCTGAATATTATAAACACGTGCAAATTCACCAATATTAAATCACTTTTATGTAAAAATAAAAAACGAAAAGATTAATTTTTTGTGAATTTTACTACAATCATTACTTTAGTACATTTATAATTTTTCCTTTAAATATTACATATTCAGGTTTTTCATGATTTCTAAATGCTTCAAGTTCGTTATTTACATTTAATACAACTAAATTTGCTTCATTCCCAACATCTAATTTAAATTTTTGTATTCCCATACATTCTGCCGCATCTATAGTTATCATATCATATAATTTTTTAATTTCTTTTTCTGTTGTCATCCATAATATATGTGAAGCTAAAAAACCTACTTCAAGCATATTATTTCTTCCATACGGATAATATGCATCTGAAATATCATCCTGTCCAAGTGCAATTAAAGCTTTTTCTTCAATCATTTCCTTTACCCTTGCGTGCAATGGCCCAGTATGGGGATCAGTTATTAAACCTATTTTTGCCTTTTTTAGTAAATTTATTAGTTTAATTAGGTATGGTGTTGGATACATTGACATTGCTCTTGCGTGATGAGCTAATACCTTTCCTTCCCATGATTCTTCTATTGTTTTAATAGCAAGCATTTCAAGTGTTCTTAATCCCGGATCTCCTGCATCATCTACCAGCATTGACACTTGTTTATTATATTTTTTAGCAATTTCAAACATTTTATCTATATGTATTTTTTCATCTTTTTCAGTCAATTCAATCCAAGGTATTCCACCAACAATATCAGCACCTAATTTTATTGCTTCTTCTACTAATTTATATGCTTCAGGTTCTTTTACAATTCCATCCTGAGGAAATGCAACTATTTCAAGATGAATTTCGTCCTTAAATTCATCTTTTACTTTTAAAAGAGCTTTAACTCCTTCTAATTTTGCTTTACTATCAACATCTGCAAATGCTCTGATGTGCATTACTCCATTTTCTATTGCTAACTTAATAGCTCTTCTTACATTTGGTATTATCCATTTTTCATTATAATTTTCTTTTATTTTTGCAGCTAATTCTATAGCAGACATTGCTTTACCCATATTTTCACCATGATAATCTTTCAATGCTTTTTCATTCATTTGCATTAATGTATATACTTTACACAAATGCAAATGTGGGTTAACAAAAGACTCCGTTACTAAATTCCCTTGAGCATCTATGATTCTTCTTGATTTTGTAGTTAGTTTATCTGAAATTTTAATAATACAACCATCTTTTATGCCAATGTCCTTTAACTTTTTATAATTCCTTAATTTTGCATTTTTGATTAAAATATCAAACATTTTATCCCCCCTAACAGAAATCTTAGAAAAGATGCGGCATATGCCGCATCTTTTCTATAAACTATTTATAACTTTTTTTGATATTTCATTATGTCTTTCTATTAATTTCGGCAATTCTTCATCTAAAATTTTTCCATCTTTTATTCTTATTTCTCCATTTATAACATTTAAATCAACCTGTTTTCCATCACACATTAAAACAGCTCCCAACGGATCATCAAGGCCACCTGCAAATTCCAATCTATTTAAATTGAATCCTATAAAATCCGCCGCTTTACCGATTTCTAGACTTCCTATATAATCATCCATTCTTAATACTCTTGCTCCACCAACAGTTCCTAATCTCAATGCTTCTCTCACTGTTAATGCATCTGCACCATATTTTACCCTTTGTAATAACAGAGCATTCCTAATTTCTGCAATCATATTATTTGTATCATTACTTGCACTTCCATCTACTGCTATTCCTATTCGCATTTTATCTTTCATATTTATAACTGGAGCAATTCCAGAACCAAGCCTCATATTTGAAGATGGACAATGTGCCATACCAACATCATTTTGTGATAACTTTTCTATATCTGATTCATTTAACCATACAAGATGAGCAAACCATGCACGAGGGTTTAACCAACCTAATTCTTCCATATAATCTACCGGTCTCTTTCCAAACTTTTCCATACAATACTCTTCTTCATCAAGTGTTTCTGCAACATGCGTATGCATTAATACATCATATTCTTCTGCAAGTTTAACAGTTTCTTTCATCAAATCTGCTGTAACAGAAAAAGGAGAACACGGTGCCAATGCTATTCTCAACATAGAATATTTTTCTGGATTATGATATTTTTCAATTACTCTTATACTCTCTTTTATTATTTCCTTTTCTGTTTGCACAACACTATCAGGTGGTAAACCTCCATCTTTTTTGCTCATTGACATACTTCCACGAGTTGGGTGAAAACGAATTCCTGTTCTTATGGCTCCTTCTATTTCTGCATCTATTGCCTCATTTAAACCATATGGATATAAGTATAAATGGTCCGTAGTAGTTGTAACTCCCGTCTTCATCATTTCATAATTTGCTATAATTGAACTTATATAAAACCCTTCTCTATCAATATTTTTCCATCGTTCATATAAGAATACAAGCCAATCAAATAATTTTGCATTTTGAGCTCCTTTAACATTTCTTGTTAAAGACTGATATAAATGGTGATGAGTATTTACAAATCCTGGCATTATAAGCATATCTTTACAATTTATAATTTCATCTGCTGTCATATCAGGATTACCAGTTCCTATATCCTTTATAACGTTATCTTCAATATAAATGTATGCATTTTTCAATTCTGTATTTTCATTATCGAATGTTGCAAGATATGATATATTTTTAAATAATTTCTTCATTTTTCAAGCCACACCTTCCTTAAAGTTGCTTTATGTTCCTCTCTATATTGTTCCAGTAATTTGTTAATTTCATGAACCTTTTTTTGATGTTTTTCCCAGTATTTTTGTTCTTTCTGTGCATCTAATTCTTCTATCGTTTTTCCTTGTTGTTCAATCCATGTATAATATTTCAAATTATGCCATCTTTCTCTATTATATTTATCACCTTCAAATATTCCGGATGTTTCCTGATATAAGAATATTCTTTCAACCCTTGATTTTGCTTCTGCTCTGTCTAATTTACCATACGTTTCTGTCATTTGTTCCATTACAGAATGGTATCTGGCAATATTATCAGTAGCAACAACAAATATATTGTCACCGGATTTTAGATTATAAAATTTAGCCATTTTTATAGCACCAATAACATTTGCAACTCCTGAAATACCAAACTTATCTGAAATATATTCCACCATTTCCGAATCCACAAATTCTTTTAAGAATTTTTTTCCTTCTTCATCTGTCAATACCTGTAACATCTTTTTGCTATCAACATCATCTACTAAAACAACTGCATCGTTATTCATAACATTGTGTATCCAGGTAACGTGTTTATCTCCAATTCCCTGTATATCATGTCCTCCATACCCATTTAAAGCAATTGTTGGACATTGGACCGGTTCCATGGCCACTATTTTAACTTCTGGAAATTCCTGTTTTACTCTATCACCACTGGCAATTGTTCCTGCAGAACCAACCCCTAAAACAATTGCCGAAATTCTTTCATTTCCTATATGATATCTTTTCACTGTTTCAATCATAGTATTTCCAGTAACATAATAGTGGAATCTATAATTCGCAAATTCTTCAAATTGGTTTAATATTCTTATATGTTCAGGATCATTTTGTTTCAGTTCTTTTGTTTTATCATAAATTTCTTTAACATTTGATTCGCATCCAGGAGTTGCTATAACATCAGAGCCATATTTTCGAATTATATCAAATCTCTCCTGGCTCATTTCTTCCGGTAAAATTACCAAGGAATCATAATTCATTCTTGAACTGACAAAAGCTCCGCCTATACCGTAATTTCCCGTTGAAGGCCATACCAATTTATGAATTGAGGCATCTACTTCATGAGTTATTGTTTTTTCCATTAATACCGAATATGTTGCTCCAACTTTATGACTTCCTGATGGAAAATCCTTGGCATATAAAACTATAATATTTGCATCAACACCTGTTAATTCTTTTGGCATAACAAAATACCTTATCTCATTATTTTCATCCTTCCAAGATATATTAAATAAATTAATTGGATGAAGTGGATCCTTTTTTTTCATTTCTATAGCTCTTTTTCTGATTTCTGGATCAATTTTTTCTGGATGTAACATTTCTTCGTATGTTGGACCCACGATCGGCACTCTTTTCATTCTATAACTACCCCCTTATTCTGTCTTTTAGTATTATTTTTCATTTATCAAAGATATTACATTTTCCATAGTTATTGGTATTCTTGAAATTCTTCTTTTTATGGCATTTGAAACCGCATTTGCTATTGATGGTGGAGCACTCATCAATGAAGGTTCTCCAATCCCTTTTGCACCAAATGGTCCATATGGAAACTCTTCTTCCACTATATCAGGTATAATCTCTGGAATATCTTTTATAGTAGGAATAACGTAATTATTAAAATTTGATGTAATAATTTTTCCGTTAACCTGTTTTATTTCTTCCATTATTGCATGTCCCATACCCTGAACGGCACCACCTTGAATCTGCCCTATTACTCCATCGTAATTTATTGCCTTACCAATATCATGAGATATCCACATTTTTATAACTTCGACTTTTCCAGTTAACATATCCACTTCTACCAATGAAAGTTGTGTGGAATATGTATAAGTTACATATGCTTCCCCTATACCATTTTCCATATCAAAATTTAATTTCGGAGATTTAAACCAACCCGATTCATTTAATTTTACATTCGCATCATTCGCCATTTTTGCTATCTCTTCAAATGAATATTCTTTATCTTTTATTTTATATGTTCCTAAATTTATTTTTATATCTTTTTCTTCAACATCAAATTTTTTACATAAAAATTCTATTATATTCCTTTTTATTTTTTCGGCTGCATCTTTTGCTGCATTTCCGCTAAATACCGTTGTTCTTGAAGCCACTGTAGGGCCACTATCCTGTACTATAAACGTGTCTGTTTGCAATACATTTATTTTTTCAAGTTTTTGCCCTAAAACCTCCGAAACAATCATTGAAATTGCTGTTTTAGCTCCTTGACCAATTTCTGTACCACCAAACATTATGTTTATAGTTCCATCAGGAAAAACATGAACTTCTGAATTTGAAGCATCAAGATGCTGTCCTCCAGCTCCTAAACTTACGCCATATATAATATGAGACCAACCTAACCCACGCTTTTTCAATTTATTACTTTTATTAAATTCTTTTATTTCTTTTTTTAAATTATCATAATTAGACAATCTTTTAATATTCTCAAGGGTTTTTTTCGCTCCTACAGAATATTCCAATTTGTGACCGGTAGATGTTTCATCACCAACTTCAAGAGCATTTTTATATCGTATATCCCATGGATCTATATTTAATTTTTCTGCAGCCTCATCCATTATAGATTCAATAGCAAATAACACCTGAGGAGAACCAAATCCTCTAAAAGCTCCACATGGAACCTTATTTGTATATACTCCATAAACATCCACATATACATTTGGAACTTTATATGCCCCCGCTGAATGAGTTAATGTCCTATACATAACGATAGGAGATAATGTAGAATAAGCTCCCATATCAAGGTATGTTTTGCTTTTTAGCCCTATTAATGTTCCATCTTTTTTAAAAGCTGCTTTATAGTATGATTTTGATGGATGTCTTTTACTTGTTTCTTTTATATCGTGTTCTCTTTCATATATCAGTTTTACTGGTCTTCTTGTTAAATAAGAGAGTAAAGCAGCTTTTGATGCAATATATGAAGGAACATCTTCCTTTCCACCAAATCCCCCACCTGTTTCCATTTGAATAACATCCACTTTATTAAACGAAATATTTAATATTTCAGAAACATCTTCCTGAACATAAAACGGACATTGCATTGATGCATAAATCTTCATTACATCTCCATTATAATATGCTACAACTCCCTGTGTTTCCAGATACGCCTGCTCCTGGTAATCTGTTTCAAATTCTTTTTCTATTACTAAGTCAGCATTTCTAAAAACTTCATCAACATTTCCTCTTCTGATTTTTTTATGAAATGCTATATTTGTTTTTTCATTATTTACTTTTATTTCATCTTTAATGGCATCTTCAATTGTAAACACTCCAGGAAGTTCTTCAACTTCAAAATGTATTTTTTCAATAGCTTCTTCAACAGCTTCTTTTGTTTCTCCTGCTATTAATGCTATTGAATCATGCTCAAATCTGATTTTTTCACCAATTGGTATTAAAAATCTCATATCTTTTGTAATAACACCAAATTTATTTGTTCCAGGTACATCTTTATATGTCGCTATTTTAACAACTCCTGGAACCTTTTCAGCTTCAGTAATATCTATGCTTTTTAATATTCCATGTGGAATATTTGAATAAACCACACCAGCATACAACATTCTATCAAAATATAAATCCGGTGTATACAATGATTCACCATACGCCTTTTCTTTCGCTTCTATTCTTTGTGCAATTTTTCCTACAATTTTCATTGTATCCCTCCAAAAAAGATTTACGTAATATAAATTCTACTTTAAATTTTACCTTATTTTATCCTTTTTTTAATAACTCGTTTTAAAAAGATTTATAACCTTTTTTGTTTATAAATCCATTTAAATGCGTCAAACCGTCTTTATTCAAGAACATACAACAGAACATTTGTTTTTTCATTATCTTCTTCTAAAAACCCCTTATTTAAGAATTTATTTTTAATATGCAGCTCTTCTGGAATCATAATATTAAGATATGATTTTTCTTTTTTTAAATATTGATATATTGAAAAATCCAATGCTGTTTCAATATCTCCCGAAATAAAAGATATTGATAATGTGTTATTTTTTTGCAAATATTCGCTTAAAATAACTAAGGTTTCAATTTCCCCTTCGCTTTCTTTTATAAATATTTCTTTCCTATCAAAAATATATTTTAATAGTTCTACATCAAATTCTATAAATGTCCAGGCAAATGAAATATAATTAAAATATTTGTATTCAATAGAATTAAATATATAATTTTTTATTTTTTCAAAATCTTCAGCAATTTTAAAATTTTCATCTGATAATTCATTATATTTTTTCTCATTGAAATACAGCCATTTATATTTCGAAAAAACAACAAATTGTAAATGGTAAAATAAAAAAGAACAAAAAGAGGAAAATAAAAATGAACAAAAATGTACAAAAAGGATAAAGAAATAATGGTATCCTTCTTTTTTGAAAGGAGGATACCAAAGATGGAGAAAGTAAAACAACAACTAGAAATAATAAGGATGATGGGAATGAAACCAAATTTTTCTGAATTAGGAAGAATATATGGATATGACAGAAGAACAATAAAAAAATATTGGGAAGGATATGAAGGGAAACCAAAAAAAAGAAATAAGAAAAGCAAATTGGATAAATATTTAAAGAGGATAGAAGAATTGTTATCAATAAAAGGAATTACAATACGAGCAGTATATGAAAAATTAAAAGATGAAGGACTAAATATAGGAACATATTCTAATTTTAGAAAGTATGTTAAAAGAAAGGGGTTGATAGAAAAGAAAAAGGCAAAGGGACATCCGAGATTTGAAACGTTACCAGGAGTACAAGCACAAGTTGATTGGAAAGAAAATATAAAGTTGTATTCAAGAAGTGGAGAAGAATTTGAAATTAATGTGTTTAATTACAAATTAGGCTATTCGAGATACTGCTATTTTGAACTCAGAGAAACAAAAACACAACAAGATGTATTTGAATGTTTAATAAACGCATTTAAAAAAACAGGAGGTGTTCCACAAGAGATATTATTTGATAATATGAGAACAGTAGTAGATATAACAGAAAAAGGAAGAAGAATAAATTATAAAATGAAAGCATTTGCAAAAGATTTTGGATTTAAAATCAAATTATGTAAGCCAAGACATTCATATACTAAAGGGAAGGTTGAATCAGCAAATAAATTCATATCTTGGATATTAGC
>NZ_LBFB01000021.1:0-42020 GCF_013363285.1 Marinitoga sp. 1154
GTATCACCTCCAATAAGTTTTGGGTACAATATAATAATACTACAAAAGTAAATCAACACCAAGTGTGGGGGTGATGCCCTTTTTCGAAATAGCTTATAATCAATATTCTGTAAATTGAATTTACACAGTATATTGGAATAAATTATGGAGGTGACATATTGTGGAATTTTTTAAAATAGACAAAATTCCTGAGGATTATGATTTTTTAGACATTATGGTAATCGATATATATGGAAAAATGAAACATGTAACTTTACCTAAAAGTTATGTAAGTGAAAAAATTTTCAAAGAAGGTATAGGGTTTGATGCTTCAAATTTTGGTTTCGCAAAGGTTACTGATTCTGATATGGTTGCTATTCCAGATAGGACAAATATGTATTTAGAAATAAATAATAATATGAAAATTGTTCATGTTTTATCGGATGTAATAAGTCCTTCTACTGGAGAGTATTTTGATCAATATCCTAGGAGTATAGCAAAAGAAACTTTAAAATATCTTAAAGATTCAAGAATAGCTGATGATGCAAAAATGCTTGTTGAACTTGAATTTCATATATTTGATGGTGTTGAGTATAATACTTCATCAACAGAATCATATTATAGTGTTGAAAGTTCTGAAGGATTGGGAAATAGCCAATATTATCCGAGAGCAAATGGTTCATCATATCATTTAAATGAGCCATATGATATACATTTTCAATTAAGAAACGAAATCGTTAAAACTTTAGAAAATGCAGGTATTCTTGTGAAATATCATCATCATGAAGTTGGAATGTCACAACACGAAATAGAATTAAATTTTATGAGTTTAGTTGATGCAGCTGATAGTGTAACACTTGCAAAATATTTAATAAGACGAATTGCAAATGAGTATGGACTTTTTGTAACATTTATGCCTAAACCATTATATAATATGCCTGGAAATGGTATGCATGTGCATCAATTTTTAGAAAAAGAAGGCAAAAGTTTATTTGTAGGAGATGAATTATATAATTTAAGTGATTTAGCTTTGAAATATACAGCGGGTGTTTTAAAACATAGTTTGACTGGGTCGTTGCTATCCTGGTCTAATCCAAGTACAAATTCATATAAAAGGCTTGTTCCGGGATTTGAAGCACCTATTTCTGCATCGTTCTCAAAAGGAAGCAGAAGTGCAGCTATTAGAATTCCGGGATATTTAAGCAAAGCAGATACGAGAATTGAATTCAGAACAGGTGATGCTACAGCAAATATATATTTTTTCCTCTCTGCAATGGTTTTAGCCGGAGTGAATGGAATTGAAAATAATCTAGATCCAGTAGATTTGGGATTTCATTCTAAAGGTGAAAACGATAAAGAATTTCCGTTAAATTTAAAGGATGTTGTAAAAGGCCTTGAAAAAGATAAAGAATATTTAAAAACATTTCCAGATTCATTGATAAACAAATGGAAAGAAACAAAAATAAAAGAAGCTAATATGATTTATTCAATACCTGTCCCTAAAGAATTTGAATTATATTTTGAATTATAGATTACAATAACAGCAGGATTTTTTCCTGCTGTTATTGGTAGATATATATTTTATTGTACATGTTCAGAGTTAAGAAATTAGATAAGTGATGTCTATTCAAAAAGAAACGACTAAATACATTATATATCCTCCAATTTATTTAATACTTTTTATCTGTACTAAAGATTACTTTTTCTAGTTCTCCTTCAATATTATTAAGATACCAATTCATTTTTAGCAAATCTTCATCTAAAATACTTTCGTCTTTATCCACTATTATTTTATTAGTATTATTTATTATTGGACCGCTAAATATATCAAAATTATTATTTTTAATTAACTCTTCCATTGCTTCAACTATTCTTAGAGTTTGACCTGGAATTAATTTGCTATTTTTATATAATTTTACAACACCTTTATTCATACCATACCAATATTTTTTTAAATCTTCCAGATTTTTTGAAGTAGTAACAGACCATTTGTTTTCAAGAAGCCTTCCTACTATTTTTTTATAAAATCTTCCCCATTCCCAGTAGGATGAAGCTATATATGTTTTTGATGTAATATTGTCGGATATTACATTATATCCAATACTCAAAATATTTTTTTTATCTGCTATTTTTTGTGGCACTAATGAGTCCATATTGGTTGCCAGTATATCTATATCTTCATTAATCAACTCATTAGTTTTTTGAGTTTCAATATCATGATCTATCCATTTTTTTGTCCATTTGATTAAAATTTTTGCATAAGGGTTTACAACTTTAACACCAAGGGCAAAAGCATTTAAACTTCTGACAAAAAGTGGTAGTGGATAAGGTGCGATATATCCTATTTTATTTTTTTTCGTTATTGCACCAGCAATTAATCCCGTTAAAAATTTCGGTTGATATATTCTTCCAAAATAGACAGACAAATTTCTATAACTTTTATATCCTGCACAATTTAAAAATTTTATATTTGGAAATTCTATAGCTGCTTTGTATGTTGAATCCATATAATCATAACTTGTTGTTATAATTAGATTATATTCCTGGTTGATTAAATCTTTAATTAAATTATAAGATTCTTCTTTTTTTACATTTTCAACGAAATAGGTGGAGATTTTATCTCCAAATTTATTTTCGATATATATTCTTCCATTTTCATGTGATTGGACCCATGTGCTTTCATTAATATAGTTTCTATAAATAAAAGCTATTTTTAATTGCTTTTCTGTTGGGCTTTTTATTAAAGATGTAAAAACTTCCTGTAATATATTTTTTCTTTCTTCAATATAAATATTTTCCAGTTCTTTTATTAACATCCTGATTTTTGGTTTTAAATTCTTATGCTTTAAATTTTTTTCTATTCCATATTTTTTTAGATAAAACAAAAATGCTTCACCAGTTGTTATAGGTAATTTTTCACCATTTAATTCATGATATATTTTTCTAAAATCCCAATATATTGATTTTTCAAGAAAGTTAAAAAATTCTTTTGGATTTTCATTATTTTTTTTAACGTAATCAATTAATATTTTTTCTAATTCTTTAAATCCACCTTCTCTTTTGAACCAGATCATGTTTATTTTAGTTTTTTCATAAAATTCAAGAAATTCATAATATATTCTTATATTTATATCCATTTCATCATATTTAGGTATTAGCCTTTTAACATTAGCCATTATTGATGGAGAATCTAGATATTTTAAAACACTTGTTCTTTTATTTCCTTCCATTACATAAAATTTATTTAAATATTCATAAGCTACAATAGCATCTCTAATTCCTTCTTCCTGTTGTGCCTCGAATAAATTCATCCATTTTATAGCAAACTCACTATCTTCTTCTAAAAGAGGCATAAAGTTTTTTGCAAATGCACTCTTTCTCGAAGCATAATATGTACCTTTTACTTTTTTTATAGGTATTTCTATTACTCCTAAAGAATTTTCACTAATAATATTTTTATCCTTTATTATTTCTTCTAAAGCAGGTAGATATCCATCTTTCCCTCTGCTTTGCCAGTATAATAATTCTCTTTCGGCCATCTTTTTTGCATTTCTATATTCTTTTGAACTATCAAACCTCATATTGTTCATATTACCCTCTCCCGAATTTTTTAAATATAAATATCTTTAAAAAGAATGATTCCTTCTTCACTTATAATTTCTAATATTTCTTTTTTCTCTTCATCATATTTTACGTACTTATAAGGAACGGTGTTAAGCAAATAAGAAACTTTGTTTTTGTAATGAATTTTAAAATTTAGTTTTTGATCTGTATATCTTGGATGTATATGGCCATAAAACCATATTTTAGGGAAATATTTTTTATATATTAAAGCCATATTTTTTGAGCCTTTATGATATGAACTGATTTCTTTTTCAAACATATTTTCAATTCCTGGAGGAGAATGAGTTATTAAAATGTCCAATTGTTTGATAAAATTTAATCTTTTTTTTCGAGATAATATTTTTTCAAAATTTTTTGCGTCTTTTTCTGCAAAATGAAAAGGTTTTTTTCCATATGAAAAAGCTCCAGAAAAACCTCCTATATAGATATTTGATTCTATATTTAATACTCTTTTCAAATTTTCAATTTTTTCATGTATTATTATTAAGCCTTTATATGTTTTTGAATATCCTGAAAGTTCTACATCAAATAAATTTTTAAAATATTTTTTGTCATGATTTCCATAAATCATATAACTTATTTTGGGATTTAATGTATTTAATAAGTAATCAAGATAACCTGGCGATAAATCTCCACAGCACAATAATACATCACATTTCTTAATTTTTTTAGGTAAATATCCTCTTTCTTCATCTGATACTGCTACTATTTCAAGCATATTATCTTCCTTCCAATTTTTTTATTATTATACCAAAAAAAGATTAAAAACAAATAGAATATATTTTTTGATTTAAATCTAAAATAATATAAACCTAAAAACTTTTACAACACTATTTGTTGATTTTATGTAACATTTTAACATTGTTGACAAATATTGTTGTTTTCTGTTGTTTATGGTAAATATAAAACGTTTTTACCCCTACCTACCACGGGTATTATTTCTTTTTTATTTCTTTTTTATTTTCATTATTTTAACTATTTTGGATTATAAAAAGAAAAATATCAAACATGTAATTTTTTTTTAGCTTAAAAATGGATAGAATTTGTTATAATTAAACTGGTAATAAATTGTGAAAATAAAAACAAAAGGAGGAATGTTTTATGAAGAAAATTTTTGTGGTTGTTTTAGCTCTATTATCTATTTCGTTATATGCAGGTATGTTTGGTTATGGCCAAGGTGGAGAAGTAAATGTATATACAAGTAGACATTATGATACAGATCAGAAATTATATGATGAATTTACAAAATTAACAGGAATTAAAGTAAATGTAATTAAAGCTGGAGAAGATGAATTAATTGAAAGAATAAAAAATGAGGGTAGTGACACAAGAGCGGATTTATTTATAACTGCTGATGTAGGAAGGCTGCACAGAGCAAAAGTTTTAGGATTATTACAACCTATCGTTACAGATGTGTTAATAAAAAATATACCGAATAATCTAAGAGATAGAGAAAATTACTGGTATGCTTTAACTGTAAGAGCAAGAGTTTTAGCTTATTCACCCGAAAGAGTAGATATATCGAAGATAAAAACATATGAGGATTTAATTAATCCTGAATGGAAAGGAAGAATTGTTGTCAGATCTTCTTCTAATATATATAATCAATCTTTAATAGCTTCATTTGTTGCAATATATGGTGAAGAATGGGCTTTAAATTGGGCAAAAGGTATTGTTAATAATATGGCTAGAAAGCCTCAAGGGAATGATAGGGCACAGGTTATAGCTGTTGCATCTGGTGAAGGGGATATTGCAATAGTAAATACATATTATATAGGGAAGATGTTAAATTCATCTGATAAACAACAGGTAGCAGCGGCTAAAAAAATAAAAATATTTTTTCCTGAAAGAACTCATATAAATGTAAGTGGTGCTGGTATTGTAAAATACTCAAAAAACCGAGAAAATGCAATTAAACTTTTGGAATTCTTAACAAGTAAAGAAGCACAGGGTGAATTTGCTAAAGCAAATTATGAGTATCCTGCAAATCCAGAAGTTGAACCATCTGAATTATTAAAATCATGGGGAAATTTTACTTCTCAAGGAATAGACTTAACACTATTAGGTGAGTATAATTCTAAAGCTGTTGAAATAATGGATAAAGCTGGTTGGAAATAATAAAACCAATAGGAGGATATATGAAAAAAACAACTTATATTATATTATTTTTAATTTCAGTACCTATTTTTGTTGTTTTATACAATTTAATAATTCCTTCTAATAAGAATTGGACGCATATTTATAATTATTTGTTAAAAGATTATGTTCTAAATTCATTAAAACTTATTATAGGGACAGGATTTTTATCAGCGGTATTAGGTATCTCAAGTGCATGGTTTGTTAGTTATTACGAATTTCCTTTTAGAAAACAATTTGAGTGGTTGCTAATATTGCCATTAACTATTCCTCCGTTTATAGGTGCATATGTATATGCAGGTATGATTAGCTATACTGGTTCATTACAGACATTTTTAATGAAGTATACGGAATTTAATGGGAAATCGTATTTATTTAATATTATGTCAGTTTCAGGATCGGTATTTATATTTTCAATGTTTTTATTTCCATATGTTTATTTAACAGTAAAATCTTTTTTTTCAAAACAAATACATAATATTATAGAAGTTTCTTATTCTTTGGGGAAGGGAACTTTAGAGACATTTTTTAAAATTGTTTTGCCATTGGCTAGACCCGCTATAGTGGGCGGGACTAGTCTTGTATTAATGGAAGTATTAAATGATTATGGTGTTGTGAAATATTACGGAATTCCAACTTTTAGCACGGGAATTTTTAAAGCATGGTTTTCTCTAGGCGATATTAATACAGCAATAAAATTATCAGCTATTTTATTATTATTTGTTTTTAGTATTTTATATTTTGAAAAAATTTTAAGGCAAAATAAATCATATGCTACTAAAAAAAACAAACCAATAAAAAGAAGAAAATTAAAAGGTATTAAATTATATCTAATTTTTTCTTATATGACAGCTTTGTTTTTATTATCCTTTTTGTTTCCAGTATTGCAATTAATACAATGGTCTATATTTTCGTTTAAAAATACCAATATAAAATTTATTGAATTAACTTTTAATTCAATACTTATAGCCATGATATCTTCAATTGTTATAATAATTCTGGCTCTTATAATTTCAGATACTATCCGATTTAGTGGAAAAAATACAGTTATTTTGTCAAAAATAGCTACAATGGGTTATTCTATACCTGGTGCAGTTATTGCTGTTGGTGTAAT
This sequence comes from Marinitoga sp. 1154, assembly GCF_013363285.1. Classification (NCBI taxonomy): domain Bacteria; kingdom Thermotogati; phylum Thermotogota; class Thermotogae; order Petrotogales; family Petrotogaceae; genus Marinitoga; species Marinitoga sp. 1154. The sequence continues at coordinate 6,854 of NZ_LBFB01000021.1, forward strand.
GATAATTTTCATAAACTTAGATAAAACTTTATCCTCTTTATATGCATTTTTAGGTATTAAATCAAGATTAGTATTAACTTCTTCAATATTAATGCTTATTTATGCATATATTGTTCGTTTTTTAAATATAGCTTATAGTCCTATTGATAGTAATTTTGAAAAAACTGGAAAATCCTATCATGAAGCTTCCAGAAGTTTGGGGAAATCATTTTTTATTACATTTTTAAAGATCGATATTCCAATTATAAAACCTGCTATTATTAGTGCTTTTATTTTTTCGTTTATTGAAATAATAAAAGAATTACCTTTGACTTTAATTCTTAGACCTTTTAATTTTGATACATTAGCTACAAAAGTTTTTGAATATGCAAATGATGAAATGATACATGAAGCTTCTGTAGCATCTTTAACAATAATATCAATAATTTTTATTTTTATACTAATTTTAAGAAAAATAACAGGAGATGGTAAATAATGTTTTTATATATAGAAGATATCTGGTTTAAATATGATAAAGATTTTGTATTGAAAGGAATAGATTTTCAAATTAAAAAAGGGGAAACAGTTGCTATTGTTGGTGAAAGTGGAAGCGGTAAAAGTACTATACTTAGAATAATTGCAGGATTTGAAAGGCCGCAAAAAGGTATTATTAGATTGGAAAATCGAATTTTAACTTCAAAACAGCATTTTGTTTTTCCAGAAAAAAGAAATATAGGGTTTGTATTTCAAGATTATGCATTATTTCCGCATATGACAGTAAAACAAAATATAGAATTTGCAAAAAAAAATAAAACAAAGGAAATGTTGCAATTAGTCAATTTAAAAGGATACGAAAATAGATATCCTCATGAATTAAGTGGCGGGCAACAGCAAAGAGTTGCATTGGCAAGAACACTTGCAACAAACCCAAAATTATTGCTTTTAGATGAACCTTTTAGTAATTTGGATGAAAATTTAAAAGATAGAATCAGAACGGAATTAAAAAAAATTCTGAATAAAGCAGGTATTACAACAATTTTAGTTACTCATGATAAGAATGATGCTATTGCTCTGTCAGATAAAATTATTATTATCGAAAAGGGAAAAATTAAATATATTGGGAAAACAGAAGAAGTATATGATCAAAATTATGTAAATTAAAGTGAATAAAAATAATCCCCTGGTTCAGGGGATTATTTTTACTCTACAGAATTAATAATTTCCATTATTTTATCTTTCATTAATTTTAATTTCTCTTTTGATTTATTTTCATCTTTATCCTTAGAGTAAATATAAATCTTTAATTTAGGCTCTGTTCCGGATGGTCTAACCGCATACCATGAGCCATCATCGAAGAAAAATCTTAATACATTTGATTTTGGAACATCTGTTTCATTTATTTCATTTGTCGTTAAGTTCATATCTTTTTTTTCTAAATAATCAATATATCTTATAAGTTTCATATTGCCAATTTCTTTCGGAAATTCTTTTCTGTATACTTCCATAATCTTTTTCATTTTTGCCATACCTTCTAACCCTTCGATGATAATTGAAAAATTATTTTCAAAATAATATCCTATTTCATTATATAAATCATATAGTACATCTATTAACGTTTTTCCTTGTTTTTTATAATATGCAGCAGCTTCTGAAACAAACATAGAAGAGATAACGCCATCTTTATCTCTTACGAACGTGCCTGTTACATATCCTATGCTTTCTTCATACCCGAATTCGAAATCATATTTTCCTTCTAATTCATTTTCTAATCCACAGATATTTTTAAATCCTGTTAATGTTTCAAATGTGATTACACCATATTTTTCAGCTAATTCCTTTCCTAAATCACCTGTAACTATTGATTTTATAATCATTCCTTTTTCAGATAATGTTCCTTTTTCTTTTCTTCCTTCAATAATATATTTTATTAATATAGCTCCAGTTTGATTTCCGTTTAAAGGCACATATTCTCCTTTATGTTTTACCATTACAGCAGTTCTATCACAATCTGGATCGGTTGCTATTATTACATCTGCATCTTTATTTTCAGCCAATTTTTTTGCATATTCAAAAGCTTTTATATCTTCAGGATTAGGATATCCGACGGTTTTAAAATCTGGATCCGGATTTTCTTGTTCAGGTACAACAAATATATTTTTAAAGCCTCTTTCAGCCAGTACTCTTCTAACTGGTTTATTCCCGGTACCATTAAGAGGTGTATATACAATTTTAACATCTTTATCAATATCATCTCTTATTGCTAATCCTTTTACTTTTTCTATATATTCATCTTCAATATCTTTACCAACATATTCTAATAAACCTTTTTCAAGAGCTTCGCTTTCAGAAATTTTCTTAATCATTGAGAAATCTGTTAATTTTTTGATATTTTCCATTACCGGGATAGCCACATCATCCAATATTTGAGAACCTTGTTCCCAGTAAACTTTATAACCGTTATAATTTTTTGGATTATGGCTTGCTGTAATTACTATACCAGCAGCAGTATTCAATCTTCTAACAGAGAATGAAAGTAAAGGTGTCGGTGCGATATGATCAAACAAGTAAGCTTTTATTCCATTGGCTGCTAAAATAAGTGCAGCTGTTTTTGCAAATAACTCCGAGTTATGTCTAACATCATATGCTATAACAACTCCGCGTTTCATATATTCTTCACCTTTTGAAACAATAAAATCTGCCAATCCCTGCGTGGCTTTACCCACTGTATAAATATTCATTCTATTTGTTCCTGCACCTAATATACCTCTTAATCCAGCAGTACCAAATTCTAATTCTTTATAAAATCTTTCCATAATCTCCTTTTCATTTTCTCTTATTGATAATAGTTCTTTTTTAGTTTCTTCATCCACATGGGGGCTGTTTAACCATTCTTCGTATACTTTCATGTAATCCATCATCATCACTCCTTTATCATTTTCTTATCCTCCACCAAGTAGCGGTAATATTTGTAATTCTCCATCTTTTATTTTTTTATCCATTGAGATAAATTCATTGTTATAAAGAAATTTAACTCTCATTGTAATATAACTTTCTTGACCATTTAGATTTACATATAATTTCAATACCATATGATCTTTTTCTTTTTTTATTATTTCAAATTTTGATTTAATCTTATTTCCGATTATTTTTAACAATTCTGCTAGTTCTTTTTCCTGTTCAATATCCAAGTTTATTGATTTTTTGTCAAGAATTGCTCTTAAATTACTCATGAATTTTATTTTTAACATTTATTCACCTCCTCAGTATAATCATTATCATCGCAACATTAAATTATACCACAAAAAATATATCATAAAATGATATATTTTTTAACTTTATTTATTTTTTTGACTTAATATTTCCGCTTAAAATTTTTTGCCTAAATTTTTCTTCATTTCATACATTTTTTTATCAGCTCTTTTTAAAGATTCTATATATGATTCTCCGCAGAATTCAGAAAGTCCGTATGAAATAGAAACATCAAAAGAATAATTATTTTCTTTTATTTTTTCAATAATTATTTTCATTTTTTTCTTGATATTTTTAATTGTAGCATCAGGAAATATTAATAAAAATTCATCACCGCCAAACCGTACAGCTATATCCATTGACCTTATATTATTTAAAAAGATATTGGCAATAAATTTTAATACATTATCTCCTGTCAAATGACCATATGTATCATTTATATTTTTAAAATTATTTATATCTATCATTGCCAATATGGATTTTTTATTATTTCTTTTAAGATATTCAGCATGTTTTAATATCCATTCATTAAAATAGTATCTTGAATATAGTTGAGTTAAGGTATCTTTGGTTAGTAAATCTTTATAATGATTATTTTCTTCATTATATTTTTTTAATATATATTGATACCTAACAACGAAATCTATATGTTCTGCTATAGATTCTATTAATTTTTTATCCATTTCCGAATATGAATCTATTCCTTTTTTTCCAAATGAAAATAATCCGTGAATGTTTTTTTCAAATTTATATGGAAATAAATATAAGGTTAAATCTTTATACGAATTATCCATTTCATATATATTTATAACGCTTTTATATTCATCCTTTGAGAAATTTGATAAGTCTTGAATATATAATTTTTTTAAATTATTTTTTAAAAAATACCATGAAATACCTTTTTGTTTTTCGTAAATAGTTGTTTCGATTTTTTTATTTTCAAAATAAATTGTTACTTTAGCACTTTTTTTATCTTTTGAAAAAATACTAAAAGCAAATAAGTCTACGAGATCGACTTTTCTTAAATAATTAAATATACTTTCCATTATTCCAGATAAATTAAAATTTTCAGTATATGTTAAATTTCTTAAATTATCCAGAACTTCAATTTTTTGATTCATTTGGTGTATCATTTTATCTTTTTTATAAATTTCAGTTATATTATGAAAAACCTGCAAAATTACTATTTTCCCAAAAAAAGTAATTTTCATTGAAAAAATTTTATAAATCTCATTATTAATTTTTTTTATAAAGTTCAAAGAAACTTTATCTTTTTTTGTGGATAATATTTGTATTATTTGTAATTTTTCTTTTTTGTCAAAAAATGTAATATAATCATCCACTGTAATTATTTTCTTTTTCAGTATTTTTTCAATCTCTGAAGAATAATAATAAATTTTATCAAAGTCATATATTATTATAATTAATGGCAAATTATTAAGAACTATAAAAATATTTTTAATAGTTCTCCTAAGATTATATTTACTTATAATGATAAAAAATATACTTAATAATAAAAACAATAAAATACTATATATCATTTTTTCCTCCAATATAAGGAATTGTCAATTTTTCAAAAGGATTTTCTTTAAATATTAAAAATTGTTTTTCTCTATCAAATCCATCAATGAATTCAGGAAAATATGTTAAATTATAAATAATATAATTTAATGGAAGTCCTAGATTATTTAAAATTCGAGCATCTCTAATCCAATCTGGCATCTCAACTGGTGCATCAGATGAAAAGAACATAGGTATTTTTTCATTATATAAATCTTTAAATCTATATGTTAATTTTTTTCTCTTTCCTAATCTGCTTTCCAATATTTCTTTATCTGAGTCGAAAAATTGTGGTTGCATATCCAATATTAATTTGTGCTTTTTAATCATTTTTATTTGTTCGTCATGTAAGATAGAAGCATGAATTATTCTATGAAAATTGTTTGGTTTTAAATCATTAAAAGATTCTAAAATTATATCAACAGCTTTATCTCCTATTGCATGCATACACAAATGAAGATTATGATTTTCACAAAATTCAATAACTTTTTTTAATTCCTCTTTATGCCATAATATAGAACCATTTTCTTTACTATCATTATATTTTTCTCTTAAAAATGCCGTTCTTCCTCCAAATGAGCCATCCATATATAATTTCACGCTTTTAAATTTCTCAAAATATTTTAAATTATAATAATTTCGCAATTCATCAAAATTATTAATTGCAACTTTTTCTAAAATTTTCATTTCATTATTAAAAGGTAAATTTTCTTTTTTTATACCGTGCAAATCATCAGAATGAACATATCCGTAACCTTTTGATTGCAAATATTTTGTGGCTTTTTTATAAGCCCCTTTAATATCTGAAAAGTATCCATATATTTCATAAAATTTTTCAAGGGCTTTTTCTTTTATAATCTTATTTTTGAAATCTATATATTTATTATCAATTTCTTTTGATAATTTTTCTAAAATAATAGAATTAACAATAGCAATATGCCCACATCTTCTAATCAAAATTATAGGAATGTTTTTAGAAATTGGATCTAAATCCATTTTTAAATTACTCCATCCTCTTAATATAACTTTATCTTCCCCTTTGTTTAATTTGTCTATAATAATTTTTTGTATTTGCTCAGTATTTAATTTTTCAAGATCTGGATTTAATAATTTTTCACCAAAACCCAATATATGCATATGAGTATCTGTTATTAACGGGGTTATATATTTTTTCACATTATGTTTTGTATTTTTAAAAATAAAATTTCCGTTTTTTGTTAAATAATACACAATAACACCTCTTTTAAATATTATTGTAATTTAATATTAAAGTATTAATAATCATTCGCTATATTAATATTATACCATAAAAATTAATTGCGATAAATCGCTAAATTTTATAAAGTTATTTTGTAATATTTTGGTTGCCTGTTTTAAATAATAATGAAAAATTCTCATTATATTGAAGGTTTATTATATATCAGCAATTCATTTGATAAAACTTAAATTGGGGTGACATTATGACTATCCATTCTATTCTTGTTTTATTTATTGTAACTTTAGCTTATCTTTACATTATTTTTGGTCGGAAAAATAAACCTGCTGTAGTATTTAGTTTGGCTTTAATAATCTCAGCATTGAGGTTGGTAAATGGTTTAGACACAGAGAATTTCAGCCATGTTGTTGATATTGACACTTTAGGATTATTAACTGGAATGATGATGATAGTTGCTTTTTTGAGTAAATCTGGATTTTTTGAATATTTTTCAATAAAAATAATAAAACTAGGTGGAAAGCGTTTTTTTCTTACTGTTACGTTATTGATGATAATAGTTGCTCTTACATCCGCTTTTTTAGACAATGTTGTAACTATATTGGTTATGGCACCTATGATTTTTTTAATTTCTGATATGCTTGAGATAAATCCAATACCTTTAATAACTTTAACCATATTAATGGATAATATAGGTGGAGCTGCAACTTTAATCGGGAGTCCTTTAAATCTTGTAATAGGTTCTATTAGCGGATATTCTTTCAATGATTTTATAATAAAAATGGGGCCTGTTTCTATTTTAGCATTTATAGGGGTATTGATATATTTCAAAAAACATTTAACTATTGATGAAAAAGCATTGAAAAATATAGAAAAGTTAAAATTAATGGATGAAAATAAGGCTATTACAGATAAAAAGATGATGATATTTTCTTTGCTGGATTTTATAATTGTTATTATTCTATTTATCCTTCATACATCGTTGAATCTTGAATTAGCTGTTATTGCGCTTTTGGGTGGCTCTATACTTGTTTTTAAATTTTCTGGAGGTTATGAGAATATTGCTAAAGATATAGATTGGGATATGTTATTTTTCTTTGCTGGATTATATATGACATCATATGCGCTCGAAGAAATAGGTTTTACTGAAAAAATTGCAAACTTATTTATACCTCTAGAAGGAAATATGTTATTATTGTTGGGTATTTTTTATTTAATATCAATAATAACCATTCCTATATTGAACAATGTTCCATCTGCTTTAATTTTAGCTCCGGTTATTAAAATACTTGTTTCGCAGGGTATAAATCCTATATTGTGGTGGACTTTTGCAATTGGGGCCAATTTTGCAACGAGTTTAACTCCGCTTGGTGCAGTACAAAATATTGTGGCCGTAAATTATCTTGAAAAAAATCTTGGAAGAAGATTTGGTTTTATCGAATATATGAAATGGAAAATAGTGCCCGTATTAATTTCTTTAATTATTGGATTATTATATATTGGATATTTATTATATATATAAAAACATGAATTGGATATCCAATTCATGTTTTTGTTAAAATGTATTCTATATAATACGATGTCCAAAAAGTCAAATTCACCCAGACAGCTCAATTGATTATTATTTATTTACTTTAAATATCATATTATTATTTTTTGATTTTCCCATGTTAAATGTTCCTCCTAACGCTAGGACAGTTGCTAATTCTACCGGAAGCCCAACTTCAATGATTTTTTCCACAGTTTTCTTTACATCATATTTTACCTTTATGAATTCGTAATTATATATGCCATTATTTATTTCTAATATTAAATATGTTGCCAAAGGAGAACCATCCTTTGTCCTACCAATACTTCCGGGATTTAATATAGCTTTACCTTTTATATGTTTTGACATGATCAAATGTGTATGTCCGGTAATAATAATATCAGCATTTGTTTTATTAACAATTTCTTTTAACCTTAAAATATCTATATCAGGTTTTATATATTCAAATAAATGATTTAACGGACTGCCATGAACTAATAATAAATTAATTCCTTCAATTTTTAATTCGATTTTAGAAGATAATGATTTCAAATATTTCTTATTTTTTTTTGTTGTATTTTTTATTGTCCAGTTGATGGATTCATCTCCAACCTCCGTTTCTCTACCAGGATTATAAGCACAACCACAACTTTCTTTTTCATATCCAATTGCATTGTCGTAATTGCCCATAACACTTTCTATCTTTTCTTTTTTTATAATATCAATAACTTCATTTGGATTTGGGCCATATCCTACTAAATCTCCTAAACAATATATTTTTTCTATTTCTCTTTTCTTTATATCTTTTAAAACGGCGTTTAAAGCTTCTAAATTGGCATGAATATCTGAAATAAAAGCTAATTTCATATTATACCTCCTGAATAAATTTGTTTTTTGTTTTGTTTGCTATATTAACCAATGTTAACATTACAGGAACTTCTACTAATACCCCTACCACAGTTGTTAAAACAGCACCAGATTCTAGTCCAAATAATGATATTGCTACGGCAACAGCTAATTCAAAAAAATTACTGGCACCAATCATTGCGGCAGGAGCAGCTATTTTATGTGATAAATTCCATTTGTATGCCCAAAAATATCCTATAGAAAAAATAAAAAAAGTTTGTATTATTAATGGAATAGAAATTAATAATATGTGAAAATAATTATTTAAAATAATTTTACCTTGAAATGAAAATAATATTATTAATGTTATTAACAATCCAATTGGTGATATAATGGAAATTTCTTTTAAAAATATTTTATTAAACCATTCAAGGCCTCTTTTTTTTATTAAATGTTTTCTTGTTAAAACAGCTATAATTAATGGAAATAATACAAAAAATACAACTGATAAAATTAAAGTATTAAATGGAACATTAACATTTCCCACCTTAAGAAGAAATGATACAATTGGAGCAAATGCAAATAAAATAATTATATCATTTATTGCTACTTGAACAAGAGTATAAGCTGGATCTCCATCACTTAAATAACTCCAAACAAAAACCATAGCTGTACATGGAGCTGCTCCAAGTAAGACAGCTCCTGCAATGTATTCAGCAGCAAGTTCTGGGGAAATAAAGGCAGCAAAAATATATTTAAAAAAAACCCATGCGAAAAAATACATTGTAAAAGGTTTTATAACCCAATTAATTATTAAAGTTATAATTATACCTTTTGGATTTTTACGGACATTTTTTATACTTGAAAAATCGATTTTTAGCATCATAGGAAAAATCATCAACCATATTAATATAGCTACAGGAATAGATACATTTGCATATTCTAATTTACTCAAGATTTTTGGGAATAATGGAAAAAAATTTCCAATAAAAACACCAAAAATAATACATATTATAACCCATAAACTAAGATACTTTTCAAAAATGGTTATCTTTTTTTTCATGAGAAACCTCCTTTAAATTTATTTGACATCTTCCTGGAATACTTTTATATTTTTTTAGTTTAATTAAATCAGATTTAAAAGGTTCTAAATATTGTATTTCTTTCATTAGTTCATTCATAAATGGGTGTTTATCAAAATTCTCTTTATTAATTTTATAATATGTCCAATATGAACTTTTTCTACTTGATACTAAGTCGAGTAGCATTATTTTTTTTAAATGTTTTGAAATATTGGATTGAGAAATATTTAAAACTTCTTCTAAATCACAATTACAATGCTCACCCTGGAATAATATATTTAATATTCTCAGTCGTGTTTCATCAGAAAAAATTTTTATCATTTCAACAAATTTATTCATATTGACCTCCTTTTATATTACTATATGTTCATATAGACATATGATATAATTTTTCTATGAAGAAAATATTGAATTTATATTAAAATTTTAGAAAAATGAAATTAATTTTTTATAGTTGTGTGTGTTCAAGGGTGTATTATATAGACTGCAGTTTACAAAAAATTTTTTGTTTAATATTTAATCTTTTCGTAAAATAAAATTTCTGTATAAAAGGTAAAATATTTGCGATAAAAAACGCAAAGGGGTGGATTAAATGTATGATGTTGTTGTAGTTGGTGGAGGACCTGGTGGATATGTTGCAGCTATTAGATCATCTCAACTTGGCAAAAAAGTTGCTTTAATTGAAAAGGAACATCTTGGAGGAACATGTACAAACAAAGGTTGTATTCCAACCAAAGCCTTACTTACAGCCACTCATTTGTATACAGATATTATTACTAAATCTAAAAAATTTGGTATAAAGGTTGAAAATATTTCATATGAATTGTCTGGAATTCTAAAACATATGAATAAATCGATAGTTATGTCACGAAAAGGAATAGAATATTTGATGAAAAAAAATAATATTGATGTATTTAATGGAACTGGAATAATTATAGATAAAAATCATATAAAAGTAAATGATAAAATTTTAGAAAGCAAAAATTTAATTTTAGCTCATGGTTCAATTCCGGCAGTATTTCCTCCTTTTGATAAAATCGATGGAATATGGACAAGTGATGATGTATTTACTATGAAGGAAATACCTGAAAGTATAGTGATAATTGGCGGGGGAGTTATAGGTGTGGAATTTGCCACATTTTTTTCAGCACTGGGTAAAAAAGTTTTTTTAATTGAATTAGCCGACCATATTTTACCTTTTGAAGATGAAGACGTTGCTAAAGAAATAAAAAAAGCTTTAATTAAAAAAGGTGTAAAAATTTATGAAAAAACTAGAGTGAAAAATGTTATAAAAGATGATTTTTATACTGTTGTTGCAGAGTCTGAGAATAGTGAAATCGAAATATCTTCTGAAAAAATATTATTGGCAGTAGGAAGAAAACCATATATTCCACAAGATGTTAAGGAGTTAGGTGTAGAGATAGAAAAAGGTGTTGTTACGGATGATTCAATGAAAACTAATATAGATAATGTTTATGCAATTGGAGATATAAGAGCAAAAATAATGCTTGCTCATGTGGCAATGTTTGAAGGTATTGTTGCAGCACATAATATTGCTGGTGAAAGTATGAAAATGGATTATTCCGCAGTTCCGTCTATTATATTTTCTACACCAGAAGTTGCTTCAACAGGTTTAAAGGAAAAGGATCTGGATCCTGAAAAAATTATTATTGGTAAATTTCCTGTTTCAGCCAATGGTAGAGCAAGAACAATGGAAGAAAGAGAAGGATTTGCTAAGATTATAGCAGATAGAAAAACAAAAAAGGTTTTAGGTTTTACAATAATTTCACCATCAGCAACAGATATGATAATGGAAGGAGTTTTAGCTGTTAAATACGGGCTTACTATTGATGAGATCTCAAATTTAATTCATCCTCATCCTACATTAACAGAAACAATATTAGGTGCATTTGAAGATACGGAAAATTTAGCAATACATATATAAAAAATAAGAAAATGTAAAATTTCTATGAAAATACAATACGTATAAAAATAAATTTTGGCATAAAAAAGAAGGCTTAAAGCCTTCTTTTTTGTTAGAAAATATGACATTTTTTATCATAATCGCCTTTAATTGTTTTTTAACAGTATTAATCCATAAATATACATAATTCTTTTCTCATTTGTTAACAATTAAAGGAGTATAATCTTAATAGAAGATATTTAATTTGAATTTTTTAGTTTTTAGTGGAGGTGATTTTGTATGGATTCTCCAAATAGTATTATAAACAAAATTGTTAATGCAGAACTTAATATGCAGGAGAAATTAAAAAATGCTGAAAAAGAATTAAAAGTTGAATTAAGAAAAAAAATTCTTGAACTGGAAAATCAAAAAAAGGAAAAGTATATTATAATCGAAAAAAATGCTGAAAAAATTATTCAAAATGCTGAGGAATCAGCACAAAAGATTTTTTCGGAATATGAAAAAGAAATATTATTGTTAAAAGAAAAATTCAAATTTTTGGAAAAAGATATTGATAATTTTGCCTCAAACGTTTTGGAAAAAATGATTTCTTAAATGATATAAGAATAAAAAAGCAAATTCATAATTGGAGATGATTAAATTGAAATTTCCAGCATTAATGGCAAAAGTAAAAGTTTTAAATTCAAAGATATTAAATAGAGATGATTTTCAAAATTTAGTAAATTCTTCGAGCGTTTTCGAAATAGCAGAATATTTAAAAAATAATACTCATTATAGCAAAATTTTTGAAAATACAGATATTTCAAAGATACATAGACGTGATGTTGAAATTCTTATAAGAAAATCTATTTTAAAGGATTTTTATAATATTTATTTTTATCTTCCTGTAGAAGGTCAAAGATTTTTTAGAGTTATGGAGAAACGATTTGAAATAGAAAATATTAAATTTGTACTAAGATCTCTTCATTCAGGCCATCCAGAATATATTTCAAAAGAAAAATTCTTTCCGCTAAACCATAAAACTATTGACGAAGATATGCTATCCTCAATAAAAAACTTTGATGATGTTCTTAATATTTTTAAAAATACTTTTTATCAGCCTATTATTGATTCTGCTTACCAGAATTATTCTAAATCTAAAAAAATTCAACATCTATTAAATGCTTTTGATTTCTGGTATTTTACTAAAATGAAAACAACGCTAAGTTTAATTCCGGAATTTGGAAAAAATCTAAAAAAAATATTTTGTATACAGATGGATTTAGCAAATATTCAATGGATTTATAGAGCAAAAATTTTATTTAAGTTATCCACAGAGGAAGTTTTAAACTTTTTAATGCCTATTTCTTTTAATCTTTCAAAAACTGAACTACAAAATATTGCAACTTCAGAGAATATAGATGATTTTATTAATAAAATTTCAACATGTTCATATGGTAAATACTTTCAAAATATTGATAAAAATATTTTTCCATATGTTATTGAGAGAATATGTGAAAAAATTATATTGTTATATGCTAAAAAATTGTTAAGTCACACGCAAAATGGATTTGATGTGATGAGCGGATATCTTTATATACGAGAATATGAGTATAAAGATTTAATAACTTTAATAGAAGGAAAACGTTATAATTTTTCAAATGAAAAGATAAAAACTTTTTTATTATTGGCGGGTGATTAAAAGTGCATGAAAAATTAAAACCTTTTACTATTATTTCAAATAAATATGAATTAGAAGAGATTTCAAAGAAGATTCTGGATTCAGAAAAAGTTGAAATATTACCTTTAGAAAAGATTATTGAAGTAGATTTATTAAACGAATTGAAGACACAGAAAGAGAATGCATATAAAAATATATACAATAATTTTATAAATATTTTTGAATATGCTGAAAAGATTCCAGAACCAAAAACTAAAAAAATAAACTTTCCATTTGTTATTGATAAAGATGAAATTCTGGAATTTTCAAGAAATTTAAATAATAAAATGAAAGAAATTTCTGATAAAATGAATTTTTTAAAAGAAAAGAAGGAAAGATTAAAAACAGAAATAGAATTATTTGAAAAATTAAAACCTATAGAAATAGACATAGAAAAACTATTAATGATGAAAAGGTTAAACTTTAAAGTTGGAAAAATAAATAATCTATATTACGAAAGATTTATAAATAGTTTAGAAACCGAAAATGTATTAGCTATTAATCTTGCAGAAGAAGATAATTTTATGTGGTTAATGCTTATATATGAGTCAAATATGGAAATAGGAAAAACTTTATCAATAGCAAATTTTATTGAATATATTATTCCTGATTATACTGGTACGCCAAAAGAAATATTATGGATATTATATGATGAATATCGTTCTTTAGAATATGAAATAGAAATGCTAAAAATATCCTTAAAAAAAATTTTTTTTGAAAACAGGAGATTCATATATAAGTATTTTGATTATATATTTGTTTTAAAAAACATTTATGACCTTACCAATCAGATGAAATTTACTGAAAATTTCTTTATAATTTCTGGATGGACAACCGGGGATATATATAATGAATTGCTAAATTATACAAATTCAAACGATTATATTTTATTTATTGATTACGCTTTTTCGGAAAAATCACCGACATTATTGAAAAATAAAGGGATTTTTAAGCATTTTGAGTTTATCGTAAAAATGTTTGGAATTCCTTCAAGCGATGAGATTGATCCGACACCTATAATTACTATATTATTCTTGTTATTTTATGGAATGATGTTTGGTGATGTTGGGCAGGGAGCTGTTTTATCCCTGTTTGGTTTTTGGATTTATAAAAAAAATAAATCCGATTTATTTTATGTTATAGGAGCATCAGGCATTTTTTCAATTATTTTTGGTTTTTTATATGGAAGTTTTTTTGGATTTGAGAATGTTATAAAACCGTTATGGAAAAGACCAATGGATAATATAAATTATTTTTTAATACTTTCTATATATTTTGGAATATCAATTCTTACATTAGCAATGTTTTTGAATATTGTAAATAAAATAAAAAATAAAAATATAAAAGAACTCGTTTTTGATCCAAATGGATATGCTGGAATTGCTCTTTATTGGATTTTATTAGGTTCTGTCTTTTATATGATTAAAAATGGTACTTTCCCAAAAATCAGTTATATATTTATTATTGGTTTAATTATAATCATATATTTAAGAAGTATTATTTTTGAAAAAGGTACTTTAGGAGAAAAGATTGTACAGGGTTTTTTTGATTTATTCGAAATATTATTGGGATATCTAAGCAATACTTTATCTTTTATCAGATTGGGAGCTTTTGCTATGAATCATGCAGGACTATTTCTTGCGTTTTATATGATGTCTAAAATGACAGGAAATACCATTTTTTCATATATTATCCTATTGTTAGGAAATATTTTAATTATAGTTTTAGAAGGTCTGGTTGTGTTTATTCAAACATTAAGGTTAGAATATTATGAATTTTTCACCAGATTTTTTAAAGGAAACGGTAAAGAATTTAATCCTATAAAATACAAATTTTAGTGGAGGTGTTAGTTATGGCATATGTTGTTTCTCTTTTTGTTTTAGTATTTTTAACAGTTGTATCTGGATTCTATTTTTCAAAGAATCCTGAGAAATCAAGAAAGTTTGCAAAAAAAGTTTTTGCTGGAAATATAGTTTTGTTTGTGGTGATTATGCTTTTTGCTTTTATAACTTTAACTCCTACATCAGCATTTGCTGAAACAAATACAACAACAACACCTGCTGTTGATACTACTAATAATACAGGTCTTGGTTTAATAGGTGCAGCATTAGCAACAGGGTTGGCCGCAGTTGGAGCAGGTGTCGGTGTTGGGATGGTTGGTGCAGCATCTGTTGGAGCTATTAGTGAAAAGCCAGAGTTGTTAGGAAAAACCCTTATTTATGTAGGTTTGGCTGAAGGTATAGCTATTTATGGACTTATTGTAACCATAATGATTCTTGGGAGGATATAATTCATGAAATTCTTTCTTATTAGCGACAACATAGATACTTCTATAGGATTAAGACTAAGTGGAGTTTCTGGAGTTGTTGTTCATGAAAGAAATGAAATTTTGAATACATTTAATAGTGTTCTTAAAAATAAAGAAATAGGGGTTATATTAATAACAGAATTAGCAGCTGAAAAGATAGAAGAAGAACTGAAAGAACATAAACTTTCTGGAAAACTTCCTCTAATCTTTGTAATTCCAGATAGACATGGATGGCGTGGAGATAAAGATTTTATTACAAAATATGTAGAGGAAGCCATTGGGGTGAGAATTAATGAATGATACAGAATTAAAATTAAAAAATATGCTTGAATTATTGGAAAAAGATTATGAAGTTGAATATAAATCTTTAAAAAAACAATATGATGATGAATTTGAAAAACTAAAAAAGAGTTTTGAAGAAGATATTGAAAAATATAGTCAAAGAAAATTAAAGGAAGCTAATGATAAAGCAAAACATATATTAAAGCTTGCAAAATCTAAAGCGGAACTTCGTATAAAAGAGGAAAAGTTAAAACTTAAAAATAATTTATTAAAAAAAGTATTAGATGAAATAGAAAATAAAATGTTAAATTTGGAAAATGAGCGAAAAAAATATTTTTATCAAAAACTATATTTTGACGCAGTAAAATTAGTAAATGATGATTATATAATATTGTGTAATCCTGGTGATGTAGAAATTATAAAAACATTTGTATCAGATTGCAAAATTGAATCTGATAATGAAATTAAAGGTGGAATCATTTTAAAAAGCAAAAATGTAAGTATTAAAAATACAATTGAATCATATCTTCAGGAAAATAAAAATATGATCTTTCGTCTTGTATTAGAAGAGGTAGGTGATATATAATGAAAATAAAAGAAATTAATGGTCCTGTTGTAAAAGCTGATGGTGCTAAAAATCTGTTTATGAATGAAATGGTTAGAGTTGGCGAATTTAAGCTGACAGGAGAAGTAATAAGAATAAATGGAGATATTGCTACCATTCAGGTGTATGAAGAAACTTCTATGTTAAAACCAACTGAACCAATAGAAGGAACAGGAAAAATGTTATCAGTTGCATTAGGTCCAGGATTATTGGGTAGTATATATGATGGCATCCAGAGACCTTTAAATGAATTAATAGAAAAGTCAGGATCTTTTATAGGAAGAGGAATAGATGCTTTTGGATTGGATACAACAAAATATTGGGAAGTATCTTTCCTGAAAAATGTAGGAGATGAAGTTAATGGTGGAGACATTCTTGCAGAAGTTCAGGAAACAAAAAGTTTAACCCATAAAATATTGATTCCACCGGATATAAATGGAAAAATTGTTGAAATAAAAGAAAACGGGAATTATAAAGTTACAGATATACTGGCAAAAATAGAAACAAAATATGGAATAAGAGAAATTAAAATGTATCATGAATGGCCGGTAAAAATTCCAAGACCAGTAAAGAATAGATTAGAACCCAAAATACCATTAATAACAGGCCAAAGAGTTATAGACTTGTTTTTCCCTATTAGTAAGGGTGGAACTGCTGCTATTCCTGGAGGATTTGGAACAGGAAAGACTATTACACAACATCAACTCGCAAAATGGGCTGATGCTGATATAATTGTGTATATTGGATGTGGAGAACGAGGGAATGAGATGACAGAAGTTTTAGAAGAATTTCCAAATTTAAAAGATCCGAAAACTGGAGCTCCGTTAATGGATAGAACTGTTTTAATTGCCAATACTTCCAATATGCCTGTGTCAGCAAGAGAAGCGTCAATATATACCGGGATTACAATTGCAGAATATTTTAGAGATATGGGATATAACGTTGCTGTTATGGCGGATTCAACATCGCGTTGGGCTGAGGCTTTAAGAGAACTTTCTGGGAGACTTGAAGAAATGCCGGCTGAAGAGGGATATCCTTCATATTTAGCATCGAGGATAGGTCAATTTTATGAAAGAGCAGGGATTACAGAAAATATAAATGGAACCGTTGGATCGGTTACTATTATAGGAGCTGTTTCACCTCCTGGTGGAGACTTTTCGGAGCCAGTAACTCAGAATACGAAGAGATTTGTAAAGTGTTTTTGGGGATTAGATAAAAATCTGGCTTATTCAAGGCATTATCCATCTATTAATTGGCTTACAAGTTATAGTGAATATAAGGAAGATTTAAATGAATGGTTCGCAAATAATGTTAAAGAACGATGGAATTATTATAGAGATGAAGCTATGAAATTATTAACAGAAGATGATAGGCTTCAACAGATTATAAAAATAGTTGGTGAAGATGTTTTGCCTGACGATCAAAAACTTACTGTTTTAATATCGAAAATAATAAAAGTAGGTATATTACAACAAAGTGCTTTTAGCGAAATAGATTCTTATTGTCCGTTAGAAAAACAATATTATTTATTAAAAACAATTATGGATACCTACTCACGTTCAAAAAAATATATTGAAAAATCAATAGCAATAAGTCAGGTTTTACCTGCAGAGGTTATTTCAAAATTGCTGACAATGAAAGAAGAAATAAAAACTATAGAAGAGTTTAAAAGTATAGAAGGATTTTTAAATACACATTTTGAAAAATTAGAAAATATATATAGTAAATGATAATAAATCCTTACTTCCACTCCAGGTGTGCGAAAGCACAATATTGAAAATGTATTAATGAAAAATGAGCTATATTCAACATTCCACCGCGGGTGTGTAGTATGCTATATCGGAGGTGTACATATGGCAATACGAGAATATCAGGGGATATCTCAAATTCGAGGACCTCTCATTATAATAGAAAATGTTAAAGATATAAGATACGATGAAGTTGTCGAAATTGAACATAATAATAAAACCAGATTGGGTAAAGTTATTATGATAAGTGAAGATGCAGCCGTTATTCAGGTGTTTGAAGGAACTCAAGAATTATCTCTTAATGAACCAAAAATAAAGTTTTTAGGAAAACCACTAGAAATAAATTTATCTCCAGATATACTTGGAAGAACATTTGATGGACTGGGAAGACCTATTGATGAAATGGGTGAAATAATTGCACAAAAAAGTGTAGATATAAACGGATCAGCAATAAATCCGGCCGCCCGTGAATATCCTCGAGATTTTATTCAAACAGGTATTTCAGCAATTGATAGTATGCTTACATTAATACGTGGTCAGAAACTTCCTATTTTTTCAGGAAATGGATTACCTCATAATAAATTAGCGGTTCAAATTGCCAAACAGGCTAAATTAAAATCAAATGAAGAATTTGCTGTTGTATTTGGTGCAATAGGTTTAAAAAAAGACGATGCAAATTTCATAATTAAAAATTTTGAAGAAAGTGGCGCCATAGAAAATATGGTGGTGTTTTTAAATCTGGCCAGTGACCCTGTCGTCGAAAGGATAGCTACGCCAAGAATGGCTCTTGCAGTTGCTGAATACTTGGCTTTTGATTTAGGAAAACATGTTCTTGTAATTTTAAATGATATGACCAATTATTGTGAAGCATTAAGGGAATTATCAAATTATAGAGGTGAAATTCCTGGAAGAAAAGGTTTCCCTGGGTATCTTTACTCAGATTTAGCTTCGATATATGAAAGAGCTGGTATGATTAAAGGGAAAAATGGTTCTGTAACCCAAATACCTATATTAACTATGCCAAATGATGATATTACTCATCCAATACCAGATTTAACCGGTTTTATAACAGAAGGCCAAATTGTTTTATCAAGAGAATTACATAGAAAAAATATATACCCACCTATAAATGTTTTACCATCTCTTTCAAGATTGATGAAAGATGGAATTGGTAAAGGATTTACCAGAGAAGATCATCCGGATGTATCATCACAGCTTTTTGCATCTTATTCTAGGGTGTTTGAAATAAGATCTTTGGCTGCTATAATTGGAGAAGATGATTTATCTGATATAGATAAATTGTATCTGGAGTTTGGAAAAACCTTTGAAAATGAATTTATTAATCAGAGTTTTAATGAAGAAAGAACACTTGAAGATACATTAAATATTGCCTGGAAAATACTTTCTATATTACCGAAGACAGAACTAACAAGAATAAAAAAGAATTATATAGAGAAATATTATAAAAAATAACCTTTAAGATTGAAGGTGGAATAATGATTTTTAATCAAACTATACCGACAAAAGGAAATTTAATAAATTTAAAACAACAGATTATTCTTGCAAAACAGGGACATGATTTGCTGGAGAAAAAAAGAAATATTATAATGAAAGAATTAGTAGATTTAATAGATCAGGCTAAGAGTGTTCAGGATAGAATATTAAAAATATTTAATAAAGCTTATGAATCTTTGCAACTGGCAAATCTTGATTTAGGAATAGAAAATGTTGAAGAATATGCAAATGGGGTTTTAGAATACGATGATTTAAAAATAAGATTCAGAAGTATAATGGGTGTTGAGGTTCCAGAAATTTATAAAGAAGAGCAAAAAATAGATATTCCTTATGAAATTTATAGAACAGATGCTGCATTAGATCAAGCATATATATCTTTTAAAACAGTTTTGGGATTAATTATAGAAGCTTCCATGATTGAAAATAAGGTTTACAAACTTGCACATGAAGTAAAAAAGACTAAAAAAAGGGTTTCTGCACTTGAAAATATTGTAATACCTCAACTACAAAGTTCTATTAAATTTATTCAGGATACTCTTGAGGAATTTGAAAGAGAAGAATTTTTTAAATTAAAAAAATTAAAAAGATAATTATAGATTACGATATCTAAAAAGTCAAATTCACTCAGACAGCTTGATTGCTAATCCTTAAAATTATTCATTCTCAGCCGTCGCTCAAACAATACATCGTGTATTGTTTCGCTCAAAATTACGTCCATGTAATTTTGACGGCTTCCATTCATAATTTTAAGGGCAATCTTCGAGTCTTCGTTTCATTTGAGACTTTTTAGACAATCTATATAGATAATAAAATTTAACTTGACAAAAAGAGTTTTTTATGATATAATTATTAGTGAGAGTTATTATAAGACCCGGCTTATTTAGTTAGGGTCTTTTTTTTTTATTAATTTATAATTATAGGAGTGTACTATATTTGAACATAAATTCATAATATGGAGGGAAAATATGATAAATGTTGCATTAATTGCTCATGATAAAAAGAAATTGGATTTAGTTATGTTTGTAAAGGAATGGAAGTATGTATTTGAAAAATGTAATCTTTATGCTACCAGTTCCACTGGAACTTTAATAGAAGAAAAGGTTGGATTAAATGTAACAAAATTTGCGTCAGGTCCATATGGAGGAGACTTGCAAATAGGTGCAATGATTGCAGCAGGAAGCATGGATTTTGTTATATTTTTAAGAGATCCTTTAACAGCACAACCTCATGAACCAGATGTTTCTGCTTTAATGAGAGTTTGTGATGTACATAATATACCTCTTGCTACCAATTTAGCGACAGCAGAAGGGCTTGTATTAGAAATAGAGAAAAAATTTAAATAAGAGAAGGTGGAATTATTAAAGATTTAGATAATTATGAAAAATATACAAAAGGAGAAGAAATTGCAAATTCTATAACTCATGGTATAGGGGCTATCTTGAGTATAGCTGCTTTAGTTTTATTGATTGTCTTTTCAACGTTAAAAGGAACTTTTTTACAAACCGTTAGTGTTACTATATATGGAATAAGTTTATTTTTATTATACCTTGCTTCAACTTTATATCATAGTATTCAACATAAAAAAACAAAACAAATATTAGAAATAATAGATCATTCTTCAATCTATTTATTAATAGCAGGCACATATACTCCATTTACTTTAGTAACACTAAACGGTAAAATTGGATGGACGATTTTCACAACTATATGGGTATTAGCATTAATCGGTATAGGGTTAAAACCTTTTTTTGTAAAAAAATTCAGAATAATCTCAACGCTTCTATATATTGGAATGGGTTGGATGATAATTTTCGCAATAAATCCATTAATATCTTCATTACCTTTAGGTGGAATAATATGGCTTGTAATAGGAGGTTTATTATACACCGTTGGTGCTGTTTTTTATATATGGAGGAAGTTACCTTATAGTCATATGATATGGCATTTATTTGTTTTAGGTGGAAGTATTTCTCATTTTATTGCAGTATTTTTTTATGTTTTGAATTAAGTGTTTGAATACACTTTAATATTATATTATCAACCAAAAAGCTCCTCTGGAGCTTTTTGGTTTTTGGAGGTACATCATGAAAAAATTTTTTTTGATTTTATATTTATTTTTTTCTCTATTTTTATATTCTTATAGAATTTTTATTACTCCGTCTTATGAATTGGCAGATTTTATAGAGGAAAAAATTATTATTTCTAACAATATAAAATTTGTATCATTGAGTTTGAATGCCCCTTTTTTGTCTATATTAAATAACAAGAACAATGTCGAAGGTTTTATAGAATTTAATATGTATGATATTAAAAGCAATAATATACTGCCTGATAAAAATACTGAGGGATATTTACATGAAAAATTCATGATATTTGATAATAAAAGTGTACTATTTGGAACGGGGAATTTTACAAGCGGTAGTATATTTGAAGATTTAAATGTTTATATATATACAGAAGATCAAGCAATAACATCTCTTTTTTTAAAAGAATTTCAAAATTTTCAAAATGGTAAATTTGGAAAAAACAAGAATATAGAGAATAAATCTATTTATTCAAAAGATATTGGAAAAATAATTTTTATAACCGGACCCTCAAAAAATATATACAACGCTATAAATAATTTTATTTTATCATCTAAAAAATTTTTATATATATTTACTTATTCATTTACTGATGGTCGAATATTATATTCATTTGAAAAATTATCATCCATAAATGTTGACGTAAAAATTATTGCCGATAACTGGAATGAAAAGTTTGTATCAAATTTAAAATATCTAAAAGGTATAGAATATAAAATTTTAAAAAAATATAGAAATATGCATTTAAAATTATTAGTAAATGAACATGGTTTATTGTTGGGAAGTTATAATCTAACATATAGAGCTCGCGAAAAAAATGATGAATATATCTTAATTATATACAATAAAGATATTAGACAAATATTGTTCGATTTATTCAATAAATTATGGAATCAATAATTAATTTTTACATCATTGTTTTGTATTTTTAATAAATTATAGTATAATTACTTCATGTAAAAATTTTTTATGGGGGATATCATGAAAAAAAATTTTATATTTATTTTTATTTTAATATTTATTCTTTTCTTTTATATTATAAAATCGCCATTAAAAATAGGCATAATTGGGAATTTTTCTGGAGATGAGACATTTTCTATGGAAGATATTGTTAAGGCAGTCAACACATTTTCCAAAAAATATAAATATTCTAATATAAAGATTTATTATGAAGATGCAAAAGGAAATGCCGAGGATTCTTTAAAAGTATATAATAAATTAAAAAAGAAAAACGTGAGCATAATGATATTTGCTACAGATTCTACTTCATTTAATCCTGTCTATCCCCTGCTTAAAAAAGATAAAATTCTTGGAATAGGTGCTTCTATTACTTCCGATATTTATACAAACAAAGATGATTGGTTTGTAAGGGTTATTCCTAGTAATAAAAATGAACAAAAGCAAATCGCAGAATATTTGAATGAAAAAACAGACGAAATTCTTATTATAAAAGGATATGAAAATCCGATTTATATAAATAATTCATTTGAGAATTTTAAGGATTTTTATTATGGAAATATTAATCTTATTCCTTTAAATACACCGGAAAATTCAATAGAAAAAATCAAACTGTACTATAATAATGAAAATTATGCATATATTATGATAAGCTCTATCAACAAAAGTGCTTTAATAATAAACTTATTGAAAAAAATGAATCCGAAAATAAATATAATAATTTTACCTTGGTTTAATGATAAACATTTAATCGATTTGTTAGATAATAAAAAAAATATAATATTACCTTATTACTTTTCAAAATATTCAGAATATTCCCTTAAATTTAAGGAGCTATATAATGTATATCCGAATATTTATGCAAATATTATTTATGAAACTTTGGAAATATTATATTATGCTTATAAAAATACGCCAAATAGATCAGAAGAAATAAAAAAATATCTTTTAAATAATACATTTAATACTTCCTTTGGGGTCGTAAAATTCGATAAGTATGGTGAAATAAATAAAAAACTTTTATTTGAGGTGTATACCCAATGAAAAAAATATTTATTATTTTAGTTATTTTATCTTTTACATATTTATTTGGAAATACACTCAAAGTTGGAGTATATGAAAATCCTCCCCTTATGTATGCCGAAAATGGTAAAATAAAAGGTATTCTTCCGGAAATTATGGATTATATATTTAAAAAAGAGAATATAGATGTTAAATATGTTTATTTAAACTTTTCTGAAGGGTTGGAATATTTAGAAAATGATTTAATAGATATTTTATTAGGAGTTGGGTATACAAAAGATAGAAGTGAAATTTTTAAGTATAATACTGTTCCTTTATATGACACATATGGAAAAATTTTCACTTTAAAAAATACAAAAATACATAATTTTTTTGATTTAAAAAACAAAACAATTGGAGTATTAAAAAATGATATTTTTTATCTTGGAGAAAAAGGGCTAAAAAAAATTGATGATACATTTGATTTAAACATAAGATTTTTAGAATACAATACATATGAAGACATATTTGGAGCTTTAATAAAAAAAGAGATTGATGCAGGATTGGTAAATTATTACGTTGGAATGATGCTTTATAAAAAATATAATGCATTTGAAACGCCTATTTCATTTTATCTTATCAATGCATATTTGATATATCATAAAGACAATTTGCGGGATATTATACATAAAATAGATTCCAATTTAACAAATTTAAAAAGCAACCCTAATTCTGTATATTATACAATTACAAGTAAATATTTACATAATGCCAAAATTCCGTTATGGATAACATTAATTCTTACAATATCTTTATTAATACTCATAGTATTAGCTTTAATTATATGGGTTATGAATAATATAATAAAAAGAAGAACAGCTGAATTAAGAAAACAAATACAAATTACTAAAAATCAAAATTTGGAATTGGAATATTTATTAAAATCTTTAAAAGAATATACTAAGGAGTTAAATATAACAAAAGAAAAACTTGAAAAATCAGAAATGTTATTAAAATCTATAATAGAAAATAGCCAGGATGGGATTTTATATGTTGATAAAAATTTAAATATTATTTTGGCTAATTCTGTTTTCAAAAAATGGGCTAAAAGAGATTTTAATAAAAAAATAAAAGAAAATGATAATTTAAAGGAAATATTTAAAGGAGAAGATCAGTTTTTTGATGAAATTGAATTTTCTCTTAAAAATGAGAAAAATTTCATAGTTGAAAAACCCATAAAAAGATTAGATGGAAGCATATATTGGGTAAGCAATAATTATTATCCAATATATCGAGATTCGAAGGTTATTGGTATAGCTTTAATCAGCAGAGATATTACAAAATTAAAAGAAAATGAATTTAAATTGCAAAAATTAGCTCATTATGATTCTTTAACAGGAATATATAATAGAAATGCCGGGTTTCACCTCTTAGAAGAATTGATATTTTTATCCAAAAGAGAAAAAAAACCAGTTACAATAGGTTTTATAGATGTTGATAATTTAAAAATCATAAATGATACATATGGTCATAATGAAGGAGATAAAGCTTTAAAAGTTATATCTGAAACAATTAAAAAACATATAAGAAGATCTGACATTTTAGCTCGTTATGGCGGTGATGAATTTTTTGTTGGCTTATATAATTGTAAATTAGAAGATGCTCGTAGACTCGAAAAAAATATAACAGAAGAACTTAAAAAACTCAGTGAAAAAAGTAAAATTAATTACAGTGTAAGTTTTGGATTTATCGAATATAATCACAAGGAAACACTTGATTCTATTATTTCAAAAGCAGACGAACTGATGTATAAAAATAAAAGAAAAAAGAATTCAAATAGATAGAATAAAAAAAGATATTTTAAATTATACATTAAAATAACAAGAATTTGAAAGTTGTTTTTAAATTAATTTTTTAGAAATGTAATTATGGGATTTTGTAAAAAATATGAAAAATGATATAATTTATAAAACAAAAATATAAAGAACATTATGGTGTTTTGACAAATAATGCTTGGTTTATTGGAGGGATTGCTTTGATAGAAAGTGTTGTAGTTTCTATTAATATTTCAAAAAAAAAGGGAGTTGTTAAAGAACCAGTTCAAAAAGCAGAATTAAAAGTCAATTGGGGAATTGTTGGTGATTCACATGCTGGAAATTGGCATAGGCAAATATCAATGCTTTCAGAAGAAAGTATTGATAAGATGCGGAAGTATGGATATGAGCTAAAATATGGTGATTTTGCGGAAAATATTACTATTAAAAGCGGAGAAATATACAAATTACCTGTAGGAACAAAAGTAAAAATTGGTAATACTCTGTTAGAAATTACACAAATAGGGAAAAAATGTCATACATCTTGTGCAATTTATCAGACTATTGGAAAATGTGTTATGCCACTGGAAGGAATATTTTTAAAGGTACTTGAAGGTGGCGAAATAAAAATTGGAGATAAAGTTATTTTTTATACTGGCAAGACAGTAAATGTTTGAATTTTTGGGGTGATATTATGAAAAAAATTTTGATAAAAATTTTGATATATGTTTTTCTAGTATTATCAGTTCAAACTCCGGCCGAAAAGTTGGTAATTTTTCATGCGGGTTCTTTAACCAATGTTTTAAAAGCTCTATCCATTGAATTTGAAAGAGAAAATCCTGATATAAATGTTCAATTAATGGGGTCTGGAAGTTTAGTAATTGCAAGGAGAATTACAGAATTAAATCAATTAGCCGATATTGCTTTTGTCGCAGATTATACTATTATCCCAGAGTTTTTATATAACAGATATGCGAATTTCAATGTTGTTTTTTCTAATAATAGTCTTGTTTTGGCTTATACTGATAATTCAAAATATAAAGTTCAAATAAATGAAAAAAACTGGTATAAAATTATTTTTAATAAAAAGGTTATTTTTGGACATTCTAATCCAGAACTGGATCCAGCGGGATATAGAACATTAATGACACTGCAATTAGCAGAAAAATATTATAATGAAAATGGATTATATAAAAAATTTTTGAATTCCAGAAATAGAATGATTCTAAAAAAATCAGTTGATTTAATTGCATATTTAGAGGCTAATGAAATGGATTATGCATTTTTGTATAAATCAATTGCTTTTCAATATAATTTAAAATATATAGAATTACCTGAAAAAATAAATCTTTCTTCAATAAAATATAAAGAAAATTATAAAAAAGTATTTGTAGAAGTTCCTGGAAAAGATGGGGAAAAAATAAAGATTTATGGGAAACCTATAAACTATAGTTTTACTATATTAAAAAATGCACCTCATTATAATATTGCCGTGAAATTTATAAAATTTATGTATTCCAAAAAAGGAAAAGAAATTTTTAAAGAAAAAGGGATGAATTTATTTGCGAATGTTGACTTTCCAGAAAATTTACCTGAAGACTTAAAGGAATTATGGGGGTATTAATTTGGAAATATTAATTGAAAATTTTGAGATTGTTTTTAATCATTTTTTTTTAAATGTAAATAGATTAAAAATAAATTCTGGAAATTATATTTATATAATTGGTCCAACAGGGTCAGGAAAAACACTATTCTTGGAATCAATTGCAGGATTTGTAAAACATAAGGGAAAAATATTTTTTGGCAAAAAGGATATTACTTTATTACCGCCGGAGAAAAGAAATATAGGTTTTGTATATCAAAATTATCATCTTTTCCCACACTTAAATGTAAGAAAAAATATTGAATTTGGTATGAAAATGAAAAAAATTAGTGATTTTGAATATTTCCATTATATAATAGAAAGATTAAATATTTCTCATATCTTAAATAGAAAAGTTCAGGTTCTATCCGGGGGAGAAAAACAGCGAGTTGCATTAGCAAGAGCTCTGGTGACAAAGCCTGATATATTATTACTTGATGAACCATTATCAGCTTTAGATCAGGATATAAAAAAGGATATTTTAAAATTATTGCATGAAATCAATCAGGAGTATAATTTAACAACTATTCATGTAACCCATGATAAAAATGAAATTATTAATAATTCAAAAGTTTATAAAATTTTTAATGGAGTTTTGACGGAGGAATCATATGTTCAGAAATATAATTATAATTATTAGTTTTGCTTTTGTATTTGCGATATTATTACCTTTTCTTACTGTATTTCTAAATGTAGATTATCAACTATTAATTGAGATTTCTAAAACTCCGGAATTTTTAAATACTGTTAAAATAACTTTTTCTGCAGCAATATTAGCAACATTAATAGCCGTAATATTTGGCATTCCTTTTGCTTATGGTATTATTCGATTTGATTTTCCCTTTAAAGCCATTTTAGAGGCTATTATCGATATTCCTCAGACTATTCCCCACACAGCTGCGGGAATCGCATTATTAATGACTTTAGGAAGAAATTCATTTATAGGGAAAAGTTTTGGGTTATTTGGTATTTCTTTTGTACATACATTTTGGGGAATTGTTGCAGCGATGAGTTTTTTGAGTTTTAGTGTTTTTGTAAATTCGGTAAAAGATGGGTTTAAAAAAGTTGATATAAGATATGAGAAAGTTGCACGTTCTTTAGGTGCAACACCTTTTAAAAGCTTTGTTTTTATAGCTTTACCAATGGTAAAACATGAAATAATTACAGGTTCCTTATTAATGTGGGCAAGAAGTATTTCAGAATTTGGTGCTGTTGCTATATTAGCATATTATCCCATGACTTTATCTGTCCTTACCTACGATAAATTTCAGGGATATGGATTAAAACAGGCATTAGCGCTAACCGCTTTAATATTTATTATGTCAATGATTATATTTGTATTCATTAGAATAGTACAAAATTTCTGGAAATACACAGAATCGAGGTAATTATTATGAAAGATAAATACAATAGAAAAGTTGAATATATTAGACTTTCGTTAACTGATAAATGTAATTTTAGATGTAATTATTGCATGAATGAAGAAGTAAAATTTATGCAAGATAATGAACTACTTACATTAAAAGAAATAGAAGTATTAGTTAAAACTTTAAAGGATTTAAATTTTAAAAAGATAAGGTTAACAGGTGGAGAGCCAACATTGAGAATGGATATTGTTGATGTTGCTAAAATAATAAAAAAATATTTTGGAACATTTAGTATAACGACAAATGGCTCTTTAATGTATTATCTTGCTGATGAACTCAAAAAGAATGGTTTAAATGAAGTGAATTTTAGCCTGGATTCTCTGAATAGTGAAAATTTCAAAAATATTACTAAAAGAGATGAACTGCAAAATGTTTTAAATGGGCTTGAAAAATCACTGAAAATAGGTTTAAAAGTCAAGCTCAATACAGTTATTCAAAAAAGAAATTTATCAGAAATCTTTGATTTAATTGAATTTGCGGCAAAATTGAACTTGCCTATTAGATTTATTGAATTAATGCCTATTGGAAAAAATTATAATGATAGTGATTTTATTAGCGAAAAAACTTTAAAGGATAAAATAAAGGAAAAATATAATTTAATTCCTGTAAAAATAAAATTCGGTTCAGGTCCTTCAAATTACTATTTAATAAAGGAACTAAATTCATACATAGGTTTTATTTCTGCTATTACACATAATTTTTGTTCAAGCTGCAATAAAATTAGAATTTCTGCAGATGGAAAAATTTATCCATGTTTGGCTTTTGATTACCATATTTCAATAAAAGATGTTATTTTAGAAGAAGATAAATTAAAAGAGAAAATAAAATTTGCTATTTTTGAGAAACCCAAACGACACTATTTAAGTAAATTAACAAAGAAAACGCCTATGCATAAAATGGGGGGGTAGAATGGATTTTACACATATTGATAAAAATGGAAATGTTAATATGGTTGATGTATCTGGGAAAAACATAACTTTAAGAATAGCCCGTGCTCATGGAAAGATAAAGATGAAAAAGGAAACATTAAAAGCAATAGTTTCTGGAAAAATAATTAAAGGTAATGTTTTAACTACAGCAAAAATAGCTGGTATTATGGGAGCAAAACGGACTTCTGAATTGATACCAATGTGTCATAATATATTTATTTCGAAAATTGATATTGAATTTAAAATAAACGATAATAATATCGAAATATTTTCATTAGCAAAAACACATTCTCAGACTGGTATAGAGATGGAAGCATTAACTGCTGTGAATATTGCAGCCCTTACAATTTATGATATGTGTAAAGCTATTGACAGAGAAATGGAAATTTCGGATATATATTTAATTGAAAAATCTGGTGGGAAAAGCGGACATTTTTTAAGGGAGGATAATTTATGAAATATTTTGTTCTAACTTTAAGCGATAAAGGCTCAAAGGGTGAAAGGGAAGATATTAGTGGAAAAATAATTCAAGATTTAATGAATAACATAGGCGGAAAATTAATTGGATATAAAATATTGCCAGATGAAAAAGAACAGATTTCTCAAGAATTAAAAGAATTAATAAAAAAAGATATCGACATAATATTAACAACTGGAGGAACGGGATTAACAACAAGAGATGTAACTCCAGAAGCTACTTTAGAAGTTATTGAAAGAAGGATATATGGCATGGAAATAGCCATGATAACAACAGCTCTAAAAAAAACTCCTCATGGAATGCTATCAAGAGCTGTTGTTGGAATTGCAAATAAAACATTAATTATAAATCTTCCTGGAAGTCCAAAAGCTGTACAAGAAAACTTGCAGGTATTATTACCTGCTATCCCACATGCGATAGAAAAAATAAAAGATTTAGGTGGTGATTGTGCGCGATAATAAAAGCATAATTTATTTTTGATATTTTTGCCATAATCTTTCAAATTCCTTTTCATAAACTTCTGATATATACTTACTATGAATTATTAAAGAATTCTCATCATTATTATATTGTGCAGAATTCGTAAAATTGAAAGAACCGGTAAGAGTTATTTTTTCATCTATTATAATTACTTTATGATGAAACGTTTTGTCATTTTTATCTAATATAACATTAATGCCATTTTGTTTTAAATAATTTATCTGAGCCCAGTTATAATTTGATTGATATTCTTCCGCAATAATTTTGACATCAACACCTCTTTTTTTTGCATCTATTAATGCATCAGCTATTTGACGTTTGCTGAATGTAAATATCATAACATGGATTTTTTTATTGGCTTCATTTATTAATTTTATTATTCTATTTGTTAAATCATCTTCTGGAGTAAAATAAGGTTCTATTAATCCACTGTCAAATTCTACTTTTTTATATGGTTTATTATCAATCGAATTTTTACCAAAATATCCGTTATACATTTCATTAAATTCATTCATATAATCCTGTGCCAACTCATTTGAAAATATTATTATTGAATTATTGGAGTTATATCCAAAACCATTATTTGTAAAATTGGTGCTTCCGGTTATTACACAATAACCATCAATAATTATAAATTTATTGTGCATTAATTTATAATTTTTATCATATTTTACCAATATGCCAGATTTTTTTAATCCAGATATATAGGAATTGATGTTTTGTGATTCTATTATTAATCTTATATCGATATTTTTATTCTTTAGCTCTTTTAATTCTTTTATAAAAGGATAATAATTAACATCGTATATTGCTATCCATACAAATTTTTTCGCATTATCCAATAATGATTTTATATATTTCCAATTTTTTTTCTCATTATTACCTTCATCAAAAAAAAGTACAGTCGAATCATCACTGATATTATGAATTTCAATATTTAAATCAGTTGCTTCTTTTAAATCTTCGAGATGATAATCTGCTCTCCAAAAATAATTATTTCCATCGTAATATTCTCCAGGTAATTCTAAATCTTTAGAACTAATAATAAAATTCCCTTCTGAAATAGCAAAAATTATGGAATATACACTCAATAAAAAAATAATCAAAAAATTTTTTTTCATAAAAACTCCTCCTATAACATAAAATTTACATAATTCTATTGTTTTTTCATACTTGAATGTAGTATAATAATTGTAGATGTTTAAAATATTATTTTTTAGTAGGTGAAACTATGGAAATGTTAGAGAAATTAAAAATATTATCAGCATCTGCTAAATATGATGTTTCTTGTGCTTCAAGCGGGAGTGAAAAAAATAATTCAAATGGATTAGGTAATGCTGTGAATAGCGGAATATGCCATAGTTGGACAGGAGATGGCAGGTGTATATCTCTTCTAAAAATACTATTTTCAAACGCATGCATTTATGATTGTGTATATTGCATAAATAGGTCGAGTAATGATGTGAAAAGAGCTACTTTCAAAATAGATGAAATTGTTAAATTAACAATAAATTTTTATAAAAGGAACTACATAGAAGGATTATTTCTAAGTTCTGCGGTTGTAAAAAGTCCAGATTATACAATGGAACAAATGTTAAGAGTTGCTAAAAAATTAAGAATCGATGAAAGATTTAACGGATATATACACCTTAAAGCAATTCCAGGAGCTGATTTGAAATTAATTCGTGAAGCTGGTTATTATGCTGATAGATTAAGCGTAAATATAGAGCTCCCAAGTGAAAAAAGTTTGAAATTATTGGCCCCACAGAAAAAAAGAGAAAATATATTAAAACCAATGTCATACCTTGGTAAAAATATGTTAGCAAATATTGAAGAAAGAAAAAAATATAAAAAAGCTCCTGTGTTTATTCCTGCAGGTCATAGTACTCAATTAATTGTTGGAGCTTCACCAGAAAATGATTTTCAAATTTTAAAACTCGCAGAAATAATGTATAAAAAATTCAACATGAAAAGAGTTTATTATTCAGCTTTTATAAAAGTGAATAATGACAAAAAATTACCCGATATTTTACCACCGCTAAATAGAGAGCATAGATTATATCAAGCAGATTGGCTCATAAGATTTTATAAATTTAAAGCGGAGGAAATTGTAAATACAGAATATCCATATTTAGATGAAAAATTAGATCCTAAAACCTCATGGGCGTTGAGAAATTTTCAATATTTTCCCGTGGAAATAAACAAATCATCTTATGAAATGCTTTTACGAGTTCCAGGGATAGGTGTAAAATCAGCTTTAACTATTATAAAAATTAGAAAATATTCTCCATTAACCTTTGAAAAGTTAAGAAAAATAGGAGTTGTTTTAAAAAGAGCAAAATATTTTATAACCTGTAATGGAAAATATTATTCAAATTTATTATTAACACCAGACACAATTAAAGAAGAGTTGTTAAAAAACAAAGAATATAAAATTCCACTATTCTTACCAAACTCAATACAGAAGGTGGCGAGATAATGAAAATACTTATTTATGATGGGACTTTTCAGGGATTATTAACATTAATCTTTTATTGTTATAATAAAAGATTTATACCTGATCTTGTATTCAAAAAAAGCAATCCAACAATATTTAACATAATTGACTATATAGAATCGGACTTTGAAAAATCAAGAATAGTTGGCGAATTCATTATAAAAAAATTGGATAAACAAATATTAAAAAATATTTATCTTGCATATCTTTCCGAAATAGAAAATATTGAGAGTAGTATAATAAAATACTTTAATTTATCTCTTAAAATGCAAAGAAATGCAGAAATACATATTGAAAAAAACTATGTTTTAAGTGTTAAAAATGCAATATATAAGGTTATAAAGGAAAAACAGAGATTTTTAGGGTTATTGAGATTTAGAGAGTTGTTTAATGGAATCCTATATGCACCATTTGAACCGGATCATAATATAATCACTTTGCTTGCTTCACATTTTAGTGACAGACTAAAAAATAAAATATGGATAATTCACGATTTAAAGCATGGTTTGGCTATTATATATGATAAAAAATTAGAGTTAGTCAAAATATTAAATTATAATATGAACTTAGAAAAAAGTATATCTTCTTCTGAAAAAGAGTTTCAAAGTTTATGGAAAACATATTTTAAAAATGTTGCTATATCAGAAAGAAAAAATATACGTCTTCAGAAACAATTTATGCCTCAACGATATTGGAAATATCTTACAGAAATTTGATAATTATCATAATTTTTATGTATTCTTATGATATAATGTAAAATGATTCTAATAAAAGAGGTGTGTTATGATAGGAATTAGAGGCGCTACTTCTATAGATAAAAATGAAAAAGAACATATAAAAAATCGTTCTATAGAATTATACAATAAAATCATTCAAAATAATAACATAAAAAATATAATTGCTATATTATGTTCTGTAACTCCAGACATAACAGCATATAATCCTATAACAGCCATACGAAAGCACTTCGGATTAAATAATATACCTTTAATGACATTCCAGGAAGCTGTTTTTGAGAATTCTGCAAACGGAATAATAAGATTTTTAATTCTTTGTGAGAGTGATACTCAAAATTTTATATATTTACATAATGCGAGAGATTTAAGAAAAGATTTAAAATAAATATTTATTTCGTTGAATCTCTAATTATCAATGTGGGTTTTAATATAATACCTCTTATTTTTTTTTGTTTTTCTTCAATTAAATTTAAAATTAATTCAGCTGCTTTGTACCCCAATTCATATATTGGTTGTCTTATAGTAGTTAGCGAAGGTTTATAATGTCTACTAAAAAATATATCATCAAAACCTGTAACCTCAACATCTTGAGGAATTTGTATTCCTTTTTCCTGAAGAGAATCAATTATACCATATGCAATTAAATCATTTCCTCCTATAATTACATCAGGTAATGATTTTATGCGTTTTCCAAATTTGAATCCTGCTTCATAAGAAAAATTAGTATAAACGTGTTTATAATTATATATGTTTTTTTCTTTCATAAAATCAATAAATGTTTCATATCTTATTTTTGCACTAAATGTATTTTTACTTCCATTTATAAAATAAAAACTCCTTTTTCCATTATTATATAAATAATTTAATAAATCTAAAATTCCAGATTTATTATCACAAATAACATAAGAAGCATTGACATCTTCCAAAATCCTATCAAGAAAAACTATTTTTAGACCTTTATCTATTAATTTTTCTAAAGTTGGATTATATAATCCTGTTCCTGTAAATATAATACCGTCTATATGTTTGGAAATTAAAGTATTGATTATTTTAGTTTCTATTTCTAAATTCTGATCTGAATTACTTAATAGAAGAGTATAATCCTTCTGTTTTAAATAGTCTTCAACCCCTTTTACTATATTTGGGAAAAAAGGATTTGTAATATCTGGAATTACGAATCCTATTGTTTTGGTATTACCACGTCTTAAATTTTGGGCTAAGATGTTTGGGTTGTAATTCAACTTTTTTATTGCAATTTCAACCTTTTTTTTTAATTCTTTATTCACATAAGTACTATTATTAATAACTCTAGAGACTGTTGAAATAGAAACACCGGCCTCTTTGGCAACATCCTTAATGCTAATTCTTTTCATAAAAAAACACCTCTTAAAAATATGTTTATATACTAATAAAAAATTAAAAATGGGGGATCCCCCCATTTTATTTTACTACTAATTGTGTAAATTCAATTTACAGAATATTGATTATAAGCTATTTCGAAAAAGGGCATCACCCCCACACTTGGTGTTGATTTACTTTTGTAGTATTATTATATTGTACCCAAAACTTATTGGAGGTGATAC
>NZ_LBFB01000022.1:0-41827 GCF_013363285.1 Marinitoga sp. 1154
AAATAAGATATTATGCTCCTTTACATGATATAGGAAAAATAATGATACCAAAAGAAATATTATTGAAAAAAGGTCCTTTAACAGAAGAAGAATGGAAAGTTATGGAAAAACATACAATATATGGTGGTGTTTTAATTGGAGATTCTCCAAAATTCAGAATAGCAAAGAACATTGCAATATATCACCATGAAAAATATAACGGTGAAGGTTATCCATATGGACTAAAAGGAGATGAAATTCCAATATGTGCTGCAATTGTTTCTGTTGTTGATGTTTATGATGCTCTACGTTCAGAAAGACCATATAAACGCGCATTTTCTCATGAAGAAGCTATAAATATAATATTAAATGGAGATAATAGAACTAACCCTCAGCACTTTAACCCTGAAGTTTTAAATATACTGAAAAAATACGAAAAAGATGTTAAAGAACTCTGGAATATTATTGATAAAAAATCTTCTAAACTATTAGAACTTTTAAAAAATATTGAAAAAATATGATATAATCCCATGTTAAATAATATTAAAAATTGGACGCTAAAAAAGGAGGATAAAAATGAAAAAAATCATAACACTTATTATTATTATCTTAACTACTTTAAGTTTTGCAACTATATCAGATATTTCAAAAGTTCGGGAATTAAAAGACTTACAAACTGTAACAATCAGGGGAATAGTAACCGTTGAACCTGGCCCTTTTGATGTCAACATCATTTTCTTACAGGATAAAACAGGTGGAATTAATCTTTATTTTAGAGGTGGCCAGTTTGAAAACGTAGAAAGAGGCGATCTTGTAGAAGCAAAAGGTTACTTATGGACACACAGAAACAATAAAGAACTTGTTTTAGAAAAAGATAATTCTTCACACTATTATAAAATAATATCAAAAAATAATCCTTTACCAGAACCAATTAAAATAAAAACTGTTGATATTAATAACGAAAATTATGAAGGAATGTTTTTAAAGGTTAAAGGAAAAATTGTTGAAATTGATAAATTCGATATGAGAAAAATATATATTGATGATGGTAGTGGTAAAGGTATGGTATTTATTAGAGAAAATACTGGAATAAATCCATCATTTTTTAAGGTTGGAATAAACATGGAAGCTGTTGGAGTATTAGGACAATACATGTCGTATTATGAACTCTGGCCAAGAAATATGAATGATATACATGTTGATGATGTATTTCCACCTGAAGTAAAAACATATGCAATTAAAGATAATTATATTTATGTTGAATTTAACGAACAAATTTTTGAAAATAGTATTATCTTAAACAAAACAGTTAGAGTTTTAAAATCAAATATTTTAGAATATGAATTGAGTATGGATAATAAAATTCTAAAATTAAAATTAGATTCATTAAATAATGCTTCAAAATTGGTTTTAAGATCAATTTCAGATAAAAATAATAACAAAATGGGAATGAAAATTATAAAGTTGAATTTAGAAAAAGATTCATATGCAAATAGAGTATTATTTGACAACAACCATGGTCAAACAGCAGGAAATGCAGATTGGGTAATCAATGGTGGATATTCAGATTTTGCAGATGCAGCAAAAAATCTTGGTTTAAAGGTTGAAGAAATAAAAGAAGATTTCAATGAAGATATTTTAAATATGTATAAAATTCTGATAATTCCAGAACCAAACAAACCTTTCAAAGATTTTGAGATATCAGCTATACTGAAATTTGTAAAAAATGGTGGATCATTATTTATAATATCCGATCATGGAAATTCAGATAGAAACGGAAATGGATGGGATTCGCCAAAAATTTTCAACACATTCGTTGAAAATTTTGGATTTAAATTTGCTGGAGATGATTTAGAAGAAGCACCATTAGCTTATGTTTATAATCATGAAATAACAAAAGGAATTAAAAAAATAGGTGTATGGAATGGCTCATCAATAAAAGTATTAAATGACAAAGTGAAAGTGTTAATTGCTAATTCTGAAAACAAACCATATATGGTTGTTACTACATATGGAAAAGGAAAAGTGGTTGCAATTGGAGATAGCTCTCCATTTGATGATGGAACTGGAGATACCGGCGACTTGCTCCACAATGGCTGGCAATGGGGAGATGATGCACAACTTGCTATTAATACAATTAAATATCTAACAAAATAACAAAACAAAGTTTCTCCAGTTCGCTTGAAGAATAAAACGTATAAATTAAAGATATAATACAAAAAATCCCCGTTTTCGGGGATTTTGTTATAAGAATTTATCAATAATTTCATCAATTAACTTTCATCAAAAATGTTTTCAATTAGCTTTTAATACAGCTAATGCCAATGATGCTAATTTTGATTCTGCGGTATCAGCCCTTGATACTATAACAATAGGCGCTTTTGCACCAAGAACAAGTCCAGCTATTTTTCCATTTGCCAAATATACTGCAGATTTTCCTAATACATTTCCTGCATGTATATCAGGAACAACTAATATATCAGCATTTCCGGCAACATCACTTTTTATCTTTTTAATTTTAGCTGCCATTTCACTTAAAGCATTATCAAGGGCTAATGGACCATCTACTAAACATCCTTTTATCTGCCCTCTTTTATTCATTTGAGTTATTATTGCAGCCTCAAGCGTTTCTGGCATGTCTGGATTAACTACTTCAACAGCAGCTAATAAAGCAACTTTTGGAGTTTCTATTCCCATGGAATGAGCTAATTCTACTGCGTTATTTATTATAGCAACTTTCTGATCTAATGTTGGTTTTATTATCATACCACCATCGGTAACTAATTTTAACGAATTCAATGCGTCTGTTTCTATTAATGCTACGTGACTTAATACACTACCTGTTCTTAATCCCCATTCTTTGTTTAATACAGCTTTTAATAATTTAGAAGTTTTTATTAATCCTTTCATTACTATATCAGCTGCACCAGAAGATACCAATCTTACTCCTTGTTCTGCAGCTTCTTCTTCTGTTTTAACATCAACAATATCAAATTCTTTATTTAATTCTTTTAGATGTTTTTCAATAATTTCTTTTTTACCTATTAATACAGGATCAATAAATCCCTCATCATATGCATTTGACACAGCTATTAATGCTTCTTTATCTTCTGCACCAACAACCACTACCTTTTTTTTACTAACAGTTTTTGCTTTTTCTATTACATCCTGTAATGTTTTCATTTTTTTGCCCCCTTTTATTCACCAATATATAAATTTATTGTTGTTATATTAGAATTTAACGTAGTTGAACTTTCAGAAATTAAAACAGAGCTGACATCAACATTTTGATTATCATCTAGACCAACATTAGTGTTAGACTGTAAAACCCCTATTTCTAAATTTTTTAATGGATCCAACTTTATTTTATTAAATTTGAAATAACCATCTTTATCTGTTATCGTTGAATATAATAATAATATTTTATTTAAGTCCTGTTTTTCCATAATTGCTACAACTCTATTGGGTTGTCCAATTTCAGAATCTTTATTGTTATATACATATCCGTCTATATCTTTATATGCTGCATTAGAATCTAAAACCATCCAGGTTCTAAAGAAGGGTGTGAATTCAATATTACCGTTAAGAGATACGCCCAAATCAAGATCTATAATAATATTATACTCCCTACCAGAAAGGACGTCTGTTGTATCTAAATCAATAGAAATTCGTGTGGAGTTTACTGAA
This sequence comes from Marinitoga sp. 1154, assembly GCF_013363285.1. Lineage (NCBI taxonomy): Bacteria > Thermotogati > Thermotogota > Thermotogae > Petrotogales > Petrotogaceae > Marinitoga > Marinitoga sp. 1154. The sequence goes on from NZ_LBFB01000022.1 coordinate 3,667, forward strand.
ATTTCTTTATTTCCTATATCTATTGTTGAATCCAGAGTTATTTCTATCTTTGAATTTTTTAACACACTTCCTTCATAAATTGAAATTTCTTTTAATTTTTTCAAATTTCCAGCAAGTGTTAGAAAGTCTATAGTTTCATTATTAAGTAAATAAATGGTTGTTGAATCTGAAGTTAATTTTATTTCTTTTACTAATATTTCTGCTTTTGAAATATTTTCATCTGGAGAATCTGTTAAATAGAATGTTATTTTTGATATTTTATCATTTGAATATGTTTCAAAACATGCTGTTAAAACAAAAGAAATTAATACTAACAAAATTATGAACAATTTTTTCATAAAATCATCCCCTTATAATATTAAACTGGTTATTATATTAAACTAAATAATATTGCTAATATTAATACTAATATTATTATAACATTAGCATATTGTGTATAAAAAGTTTTTGTATTTTCTGTCTGAACATAAAAATTTTCATTTGAATATGTTTTAATAGGAAGCGTTTTGACGATTCTACCATATTTATCGATTATTCCAGTAATACCAGTATTTGAAACCTGAATAAATGTTCTTCTATTTTCAACAGCTCTAAATATACTCTTTGAAAAATGTTGAATTAATGCTGTTTTATGACTGAACCAACCATCATTTGAAATTGCTATTAGAAATTGTGCACCATTTTTTACAAAGTTCCTTGATATTTCAGGAAAATAAGTTTCAAAACAAATTTGAACACTAAATCTTTTATTTTTTATATTTAGTGTGGAAAATTCCTTACCTGGAGTATAATAATTTACCAGTTTAAAGAATGAAAATATTCTAAATACACTTTCATATGGCAAAAATTCTGCAAATGGCATTAGTTTTATTTTATTATATATCTTTTCTATTTCACCATTTTTATTTATATATAAAGCACTATTATAAAACTCTCTTTTTTCAATATCAACAGTTGGAAAACCTATTATCCAATTTTTATTTGAAATTTTTACAGCTTCCTGTATTATTCTGAATATATCGGAATCTCTAATATCTCTTATAAATACGGCTTCGGGCAAAATTAGCAAATCAGTTTTATCATTATTTTCCTGTAAATAATTTGATATTTCAACATATGAGCTCCAAGTATTATCAGAATATTTTACTTCCTGTGGAACATTTGTTTGAAAAACACTAACCTTTATGTAGTTTTTATCTGTTTTTATCAATGGTAGTTTTTCGTTTATAGAAAAATTTATTATATATAATATACCTATTATTACAATTGCATATTTTTTTCTATTTCTATTGGGAATAAAGGCTATTATAGAATTAACAGTCAGTATTAAAATGGTTAATCCGATTGTACCTGTATATGGTAAAATTTGTAAAAATCCAGTATGTAAATACAAAGCATCCGAAAGGTTCCCCCCTGTAAAAGCAAAATCACCAAATTCTTTTAATATTTCTGCTGCTGCATATGAAAAAACTGAAAACAATATGAGCGATTTAAATTTTATAACTCTCGATTTTCTAAAATATAATTCACCTAAAAACCAGATAATATAATATGGCAATGTTAAAATAAATATCATTAGAAGAAAAGAAAGAAAACCTATATATCCTGGAAATGAATTAATTACCTCTGGAATATTTTTTGTCAACACAGGTATTTCCCACCATAATGTGGAAAACATTAAAGAATATGAATATAAAAAAACTTTAAATAATCTTTCAAAGGTACCTTTAGATTTTGAAAATGAATATAAAAATGGGGCTACAGAAAACCAGATAAAAAATGAAAAAAGGTTTCCGGGCATCGAAAGACCTGTTAATATACCAGAAATTAGTGGTAATAAATAATTCAGAAAAATCACTCCTCTATAAAACGAAAATCCGCAACATGAAATGTAGATAATCTATCATTTTTAGATTTTTTCCATAATATTTTTATTGGAGCTGCGAATTCTGGTTGCAATCTTCCTTTTTCTATCCAATATTTTGACTCTTCATTTCCATATATTCCTGGATTTGCAATAACGGTTAATTCTATGGGTTTATTTACATAATATACTTCATCTATGCTTTTTTCATTTTTTAAAATCTCTACAATTTCATCATATATTTCTTTAGGAGGATGTGGCTTGATGTTTATTAAAGCTATATTTTTTGATAAAGGTCCTATTATTTTTACGTTGGCAATTTCACGTTTATAATCATATTTATCTAAAATATCATGAATTATTTCATTTGCAAAAGAAACGGCTCTTCCATGATAGTCCATATTAACCAATAATTTCAATAAATGTTTTAATTTACAACCCTCTCTGTGAGCGTTTTCACCAACACGTCTTATATTTAAATTATATTTTTTCACTATCATTCTCAATTCATCTTTTGTTAATCCAATAATAGGTGAATATAGATTATTCATAACTTTTATGCACGTTTTACCCCATGAGTCTGATTGATTTGCTCCGGTTGCAACCAGATTATTTTTTGCAATATCCTTTACGCCAGACATTTTTAACTGTTTTGTACATTGATTGCAATTTGGCCCCTTTTTCATTATTTTGTATTGAGCCTGATGTTTGTCTGAAAATTCTATTTCTAATCCTAATTCTTCAGCGGTTTTTAATACAGACTCAACACTTTTTGAATATGCAAACGGACCAAACAAAACGTTTACCAATTTAACTTTTTCTGGGCCAAGTGCTTCTTTTGCTAAAAAAGCTGCTATGGTACTGTCCATTCCTCCAGAAAAAGCTACATATAAAGTATTGTCTTTTACAATTTCTTTTATTTCAGCTTTAATCTGTTCTATTTTCAAATTTAAACTTGCATCCATTTTAATGATATCTCATCACTCCTTATATATAAATTTGCATAACTCATTTCACAAAAAGCACCTGGATTTATACATCTTATCCCATTGATAATTATATCGCTTTTTCTATGTGAATGACCATAGATAAGGATATCAATTTTTTGAAATCTTTTTATTAATTTTTCAGGATCGCCCCAACCAGCTTGATGACCATGAATCATACCTATATTATAATTTCCTAATCTTATAACCCTTTTTTCCGGTAAAGCATATTTTATATCATAATAATCAACATTACCAAAAACTCCATAAAATATGGGTTTTTGTGCTTGGAAATAAAACAAAACATCTTCCTCTACAAAATCACCTGTTGCTATTACATAATCATATTCAGAAAAATTAATTTTCCCTAAATTTTCGTATCTATTTCTTGTTGGAATATGTATGTCGGAAATCAATAGAATTTTTATCATATTATCACCCATAGCTATTATACCAAATTTATTTAAAAAAATCATTCATATTTTGAATAAAATATAAAAATTTTTCTTAGGGACTTGATTAAAATACAATTTTAAAGTATAATATATGTTGAGACGCACCTGTAGCTCAATTGGATAGAGCGTCGGACTTCGGATCCGCAGGTTGGGGGTTCAAATCCCTCCAGGTGCGCCAATTCCACTAATACACGTAGAAATAGTAGTAAAAAAAGGGAGGTAAGATTTATGGCAGAAGTAGAAGTATTAAAAGTTGCTGCGAACTCAAAACCTATAGCTATAGCAGGAGCATTAGCCGCAATTATAAGGGAAAAGGGGAAAGCCGAAATTCAGGCTATTGGTGCAGGAGCAGTTAACCAGGCAGTTAAAGCTGTGGCAATTGCAAGAGGTTATGTTGCGCCAAGTGGTATTGATTTAGTATGTATTCCAGCATTTGTAGATGTTAAAATCGATAGTGAAGAAAGAACTGCTATTAAATTTGTTGTTCAACCAAGATCATAACAATTAAAAAAAGTGCCAGCTGGCACTTTTTTTAATTGGAGACTTTAATATATAAGATACAAGGTCATTCTTGTTCTGTTGTATTTTCTTCAAAGAAAAACCTTGTAATTTTTTGTACAGTTTCAAAAACATCTGCCTCTTCTTTTTCTAACTCAGTATCTCTTGATATAACCAGAATATATTCTAAAATGCCATTTTTTAAATATGGCATAATATATTTTATATTAAATACTTCATAATATGCTTTTTGCTCATCTGTAAAATTAAATATATTAAAAGCCTTTCCATCATTTAAATTCTTTTCCATATTTTCGAAAAGTTCTAATTCATCTGGAAGGCTTAATTTTCCGAATTTTTTTAGCAATTTTTTATCAGTAGAGTATAAACCGGCTGTGGAAAAAAATATTTCAGAAATACTGCTTAATAATGTATCCATAAAAATTTTTTCGTCCATTTTTTTTGATAGCATTCTTACAATACTTTCTATACCGGATAATTGATATGAGAGTCTGTCAACAACCATTTCTAGTCTATATTTTTCATATAATTCTTCTTCTTTATCAAATAGCATACTTATCATTCGTATCATATTTTTATCCTTAAATTTTCCATCAAAAAGAAGATATGTGTTAAATGGGAATCTTAATATATTAACTTCTTCAAGTTTTAGAAGTAATTCTTCAAATGTATCATAAGACAATTGTTCTGGATTATATCCTTTTGAATCAAGAATAATCCATTTATCCTTTTCTGAACGTACAATAACCATTTTTGTACTTTTTGATTCTTTTAGTAACAAATCCCCAAGTATATTATAAAATGAAGGTGTTCCAAGATATATGGCTAATTGATATACAATATTATTCATCAATATTCCCCCTTTATATATTTATACCCTCAAAATTATCATAAAGAATTTTTATATAACTACCGATTTTATCAACCTCTTCTAATATTTCTTTAGTATTGATTAAAAAGTTTTGTATTGAAGCACTTATTTCCTGTGCTGTTGCTGCACTTTCTTCAGATATTGCAAGTAAGCTTTCTATATTTTGTGTGGTGTTTTCTAATTTTGATTCTTCCTCTTTTAACCTGGATATTAGTATGCTCATTTCAGATGAAATTCTTGAAATTTCTTCACTTGCAACTTTATTTTCAGTTGAATTATGTTTTAACATTTCCGATTGTTTTTTCATTTCATTGAATTCATTTGTAAGTTTTTGGGTTAAATCGTTTATTCCTGCTGAAACAGAACTTAAAAATTCTGATATATTATTTGCTGATTTTTTCGATTCTTCTGCTAATTTTCTAATCTCATCAGCAACTACAGCAAAACCTTTTCCTGCTTCGCCCGCTCTTGCAGCTTCTATTGCAGCATTTAAAGCTAATAGGTTTGTTTGTTCTGCTATACTCATAACAGCTCCGGCAATTTCTTTTATTTGTTCGGCTTCATTTTGAAGTTTATCTCCAAGATCAACCAATTGTTTAAATCTATCACTCATTTCCAATATACCATTAGAGGATTCTTCAACGTTTATAGATGAATCTATTATTGACTTTACAGCATTATTCAAAGAATTTACCATTTCGTTCTCTTTCTCTACTATTTCAGATAATGTTTCAACATTAGAATTTATAGCTTCAGATACATTTTCTGTATCAGAACTAATCTGTACTGATGTATCTGCGACCTGTTGTGCAAGGTCCTGCATAGTATCAATTAAGTCCTTTAAATTTTGAGCAGAGTTTGTTACAGAATTTACAGAACCCTCAATTTCCTGAACATCTCCGGTAACTCCAAGTAAAATTTTTCTTAATTCATCGGTTAATACATAGAATTCATCGGTAATTTCAGAAATTTCTTTTGCACCTTTTACTACAACAGGATAATCAAAATTTTTATTTTTATAATTTTTAAATATATCTTTTATTATATTTCTACCTTTTCTATAATCAAAAACACCTAAAAAAGTTAAAATTCCCATAATAATAGCTGTAAATAATCCAGCGAATAATTTATTATCAATAAATGTAAAAGAAAAATAAGATATTATAAATGCAAAAATAGGCATTAATACCACGAACAACTTTTCAAATGTTTTAAAAATACCTAAAGATAATATATTAAAAATAGACATTTTTTCAATTTTTACATAAGGCTTTTCACCAATAATTTTAACCTTTAAAACATTTAAACCCTCTTCCTGCTTTTCTTCAACTTTGATTACTTCAATTTTTTCATTAAAATAATCAGATACTCCTTCAATTAGTCCAAGAAAATACGGAGAAAAATCCCTTTTAGATTTATAGGTTAAATAAGCACTTTTTTCATTTATTGGTTCATAAATAATGCGTGGAGGAACTAATCCTTTCAATCTTCTTGTTAGTAATAAATGGACAGTATCCATTGCTGCTAAGAATGATAATGCAGATGGTTTTTTAAAGAAAAGAGGATACCATCTTGAGAAAGTATTTATATTTTCTCTACCGGTTTTTTTCATCATTTCAAAACGAGATATTCCTACTGAGTCTGCAATATCTTTAATAATCTTTTCCAGTAAATTTTCATCAAAATCAGCTAAAGGATTTCCTTTATCGGTTTTATCAATATTATTTTTTTTCAATACTTGTTCTATTTTATCTTGACCAAAAAGATTTTCCCATGTTTCAATCCATGTAAAAACTAATAATTTTTTCATGGTATCAACTCCTATTATAAAATTTAAATTAATTTTCATATTAAATTATACCACATTTTTTATTTTATGTTATAATATAATTTGTATATCGGGGAGTAGCGCAGATGGTAGCGTGTCAAATTCGGGATTTGAAGGTCGCCGGTTCGACTCCGGTCTCCCCGACCAAAATGGCCTGGATAAAATCCAGGCATTTTTAATATAAAAGATAAAACCGGAATTACCCGGTTTTATCTTTTATACCCAGTTATATTTCTTAAAAATTCATATCTTTTCTTTTTATCTTCTTCTCCTTCAACTCCTAATGGCGATTGTCCATCAACAACTCCAATGACACCTCTTCCTAAATCTGTTTCAGCCACCAATACCTGCAGAGGATTTGCTGTTGCTGCAAAAATATTTACAATTTCCTGAATTTGTTTTAATCTCGAGAGTATATTTATAGGATACCCGTTTCTTATTATCAAAATAAAAAAGTGTCCTGCTCCAACATTTTTAGCATTTTCTATAGCAATCTCTATTAATTCTTTATCATTTCCATCAAATCTAACCAATCGTGGTCCGCTTGCCTCATTGAAAGCAAAACCAAATTTCATTTGTGGAACTGTTGTTACGATAGTTTCATATATATCTTCAACCGTTTTTATAAAATGAGATTGTCCAACAATAACATTACAATCAGATGGAAATTTGATATCAACAGCCTCAAATTTTAAATTCATTAATGTCACCTCCGAATTTATTTATTTTTTCCCAAATATTATTTATTTCTTTATTATGTTTTTCAAATAATTTTAATATTTCTGGAAGGAAATGTTCAGGCATTGTTCTATTATCTCCTTTTAATATAATTTGAACAGTTTTTTCGTGAGAAAAAGCTTTTTTATAGGGTCTATTATCCCTTAAAGCATCATAAATATCAGCGACTTTAACTATTAAGGCTTCAATAGGGATTTGATCACACTTTAAACCAAATGGATAACCACTACCATCACAATTTTCATGGTGATATAAAGCTATATTTAATGCTTCTTTAAAGTAATCGTCGCCAGATAATAATTTTTTTGAGTATAAAGGATGATTTTTCATCTCTTCCCATTCTTCATCGGTTAGTTTATCTTTTTTAGTAAGAATTTCATATGGAATATATACTTTGCCAATATCATGAAGTGGTGCAAATTTTCTTATTTTGTTGATAAAATTTTTGTCGTATCCCATTTTTTCTGCAATAAAAGCGGATATTTCTCCTACTCTATATATATGTTTTCCTGTGATATCATCGTGTCCTTCAGCTATAGAGGCTAACTTTTCTGCAAATTTAAAATAAATATTCTCTATTTTAGTCATTTCAAATTTTTTGTTTAAAAATATTTTTGCAAGATTTGCATAAGCTTTAAATATTTTTTTACTTTCATTTGAAAAACCTTTTTCATCGGGTGTTTCCAATGAAATAAGTAATAAGCAACCTTCTAATTTTGAAGAATATAACATTGCATATTCAAATTTTTTTGTAGCTTTTTTTAAACTATTATAAATTTCTGTATCAATATTTTCTTTGTCTATTTCAAATATTTCATTGTAAGTTATAATTTTTACTGCTTCATAGAAATCAGAAAAATCAAAATTATTAACAGGTATATTTAATGATTTTAATATGTTAATATCATGTCCAACAGCAGCTATATATTCCCATTTATTATCTTTTAAAATTGACATACTCCCATATTTTGCTTCTTTTATATGAAGAATTAAATGTTCTAAAACAGATTTGAAATATTCATCTATATTTAAATTTTCATTATCTATTTGATTTATTAAAGATAAAAAATTATAAAAAGTTTTATTAATCTTTTCATTAGTGGAATACATCAACTTTAGCTGATTATTTAGCATTTTTAAATTTGTAATAGAAGCTGTTACGCTACTCAACAGTTTGCTATAAGATATGCTTATTTCATTAATTTCTTGGAGATTTGATGTAGGTAAAATAAAGCCTTCAAATTTTTGTTTATTAAGATTTAATGTAAAATCTTTTATTATTTTGGATAATGCGTTTATAGGAGATATAACTTCTTTTATTAAATACCTTTTTAAAAGATAAAGAATAATAAATATTATAATGAGAAAAGATAAAAAGTACGAAATTGATCTTATAAAAGCCTTTTTAATAATATTTTTATCATCAAATTGATAGACTAAATAAATATTATTTATTTTAGCATAATAAAAAGTTTTTCCATTTTCCTTTATTGAGCCAAAATCATTTATCAAACCTTTTTTTATTAAATCATTCATTTTTTTTACATTTGAATTATTAAAAATAACTTCCCCATCATTATTTATAATATATAAATTTTCATTTTCTTTTAAATTAAAAGTTTTTAATATTTTAAGTAAATTATCATATTTTAAATCAAAAGCTAAAACACCAATTAATTTTTTGTTTTCATTAAATACAGCTTTAGATATAGTTATAACTATTTTTGTCTTTTCAATATCAGCATATGAATTTGTAAGAGAAAACTCTTCTTTTAAAGCATATTTATACCATTTTTTATCTTTAAAATTAAAATTTTTTGGAATACTGATTTCAGGATAAATATATAACTGTCCAGATTTATCGGCAAAAAATATGTATTCTATATCTGCTTTATAAAATTCGTATGTTGTTTTTAATATTTCATTTATATTAACATTATCGCTGCTTTTTATTTTATCAGAAACTGTATTTAATAAGTTTACTTTATTTTGAAGGTTTAAATTTATTATTGATTTTAAATCTATTATTTTTGTTTTTATTAAGTTGGTTTCATTTCTAATATTCATATAATAAATTTTTGCAGAAAAATATGTGGATAATAGTAAAATAGGAATTAAAAAATATATGAACCCAATTTTTATAAAAGCTTTTTTTATATTATTCATTACTTTCACCACCAAGATGTTTATTACTTTAATTATAACATAAAAAATGCTTTTATAATAAATATAATTTGAACAAGCTGAAGTTTATTAAAATAAAAAAGCTCCCTACGGGAGCCTTTTTATTTAATCTTCTAATTTTTTATAAACAAACCACCAATCATAACCTTCATAATTTTTAAGTCTTTCTTCTGCTGATTTCATATTAGAAGCAGGTGGAATAATAACTTTCTCTCCTATTAATTCATTATTTGGCCAATTTGCAGGCATTGCAGCTTTAGATTTATCAGATAATTGAAGTGCTTTTATTGCCCTTAAAATTTCATCCAGATTTCTACCTAATTCTGGTGGATAATAAATAATTGCTCTTACAGTGCCATTTGGATCTACAATAAATACAGCTCTAACTGTGTGTGAAGCTGAAGCGTGAATTAATCCTAATCTTTCTGCGGCCTTTCCCCTATCATCAGCTATTACAGGATATTGAATTTCTACACCAAGTTTTTCTTTTATCCAGTTAATCCAACTGATATGAGAAAAAACCTGATCAATACTTAAACCTATTAATTCTGTGTTTAACTTTTTAAACTCATCATATCTTTTTTGGAATCCTACAAATTCTGTTGTGCAAACAGGTGTAAAATCTGCTGGATGACTAAATAATACAAACCATTTTCCTTTAAAAACTTCTGGTAATTTCATCTTTCCATGTGTTGTAACAACTTCTAATTCTGGGAATTTTTCTCCTATTAATGGTATATTTGCCATTTAAAACACCTCCATGATATTTTTATAAAATTATAATGATTTCATTTTTATTATAACTCTTTTTTTGGTTTAAGTCAACTATAAAATATTAAAAAACATTTGCAAGTATATTAAAAAAAGCAGCTGATTTCTCAGCTGCTTAATTATAATTATTCTGGTTTATTATTCAATATTTTTTCAATTTCTTCCATTATTTCATCTGTAAGTTTTTCTTTTATTTCAACTGCCTTCATATTATCTCTAACCTGTTCTACTCTGCTTGCACCAGTTATTACAGTACTTACATTTTTGTTTTTCAACAACCATGCTAATGCTAATTGAGCCATAGTTGCATCTAAATCTTTTGCAATTTCAGATAACTTTCTAACTTTTTCAATATTTTCATCTGTTAATAGTCCTTTTTCTTTTAAATGTGAAGCTAAATGAGAAAATTTTGACAATCTGCTATCTTCAGGTATTCCGTTATTATATTTACCTGTTAATATACCGCTTGCCAGAGGGCTCCAGGTTGTCAATCCAAGACCATATTTTTCGTATAATGTTTTAAACTCTTTTTCAACCTTTTCTCTTACAAACATATTGTATTGAGGTTGTTCCATGGTCGGCGGAATACAATTTAATTCTTTAGCTGCTTCAAATGCTGCCTCTATTTGCTCTGCACTCCATTCCGATGTTCCCCAATACATAGCCAAACCATTTCTAATTATGTAATCCATAGCAAAAACTGTTTCTTCTATAGGAGTTTCTGGATCAGGTCTGTGACAGAAAATTAAATCTACATAGTCTAATTGTAATCTTTTTAATGAATTCCATGTTCCTTCTAATAAATGTTTTCTCGATAATCCTCTATCATTTGGTCCATTTCCACCCCAGAAAATTTTTGTAGAAATTACTAAATCTGTTCTTTTATATTCTTTTAAAGCCATACCCATTAGAGATTCAGATAATCCATTTGCATATGCTTCAGCATTATCGAAAAAGTTAACTCCGTGATTAAATGCTTCTTTCATACAGGCTTTTACATTTTCAACATCTAACTGATTGCCAAATGTTAACCATGAACCAAAAGATAATTCACTTACCTTTATTCCAGATTTTCCAAGTCTTCTATATTCCATAAAATCTTCCCCCTTAAATTTAGTTTGTTATACTAATTATAACATATTTATTTTTAATATCAAAATATTTTAGGAGAGCGATAGCTCAAAAGTTTTTTATTAAAAACCAATTTTTTAATTTGAGACTTTTTTGACATCCCATATTTTATGATTATAGGTATATTATAAATGCACCAAATATTAATAGAATAGTTCCAAAAACTCTGATAGCAACTTTTTCTTTAAAAATAACTTTTGCAAAAAAAGCTGTTATTAAAGATGAAGTCATTGATATAGGTTCGGCAATGCTAACATCAATATATTTGAACATATTTAGCAAAGCAATATATGAATATGCATTTGAAATACCGCCGCTTATTAGAGAAGAAAATTTTTTATTAATTATAGAAATGTGAGGTTTTATTGATTTGTATTTTATTATTGTTATAATGAAAAAATATACGCTTACTATTAAGTATATAGAAATAGAATAACTTAAAGAATTTGTATTTTTTATAAAATATCCATCAATTGTTCGACCAATTGCCATTAAACCTGAGGATAGTAACATGGCAACAGCGCCTTTACTTTTAAGAATATTTTTATAGGATTCTTTCAAATTAATGTCCTTTTTTAAATATGAAACGCCATATAGCATTAATAAACTACCTGAGATTTTTGTAATTGTAATTTTTTCATTTAAAAATATTGAGGTTGTTATTATCAGGAAAATAACATTCATATTATACAGCGGTGCAATAACAGAGGCATCTTCATTTGCCAATGCATAAACGTATAAGAAAAAAGATAAAGAATATATGCTGCCACTAAAAATAGCAGCTTTTAAAGAAAATAACGTTATATAATTAAAAAACGGGAAAAAAGATAAAAACGAAAAGAAGAAAAATGCCCATGAAGAAAGGATTGCATCTTCATTATCAGCTATTTTTTTTCCTGCTATTCTTTCATATCCAAGCAAAGTTATTCTTATAATCATCCATAAATAAATCATACCTGTAACACCATCACCACATCTTATCCAAGAGCATTGTCAAGTGTCATCATTACAAGAAAACCAATGATTAACGAAAAGGTTGCAGCTCTTTCATAACCATGAGAATGTGTTTCTGGAATAATTTCATCACTAATAACATACAACATAGCCCCCGCTGCAAGAGCAAGGAAAAACGGTAATGCTGGTTTCATTAAAACAATAAATCCCGCACCGACTAAACCTCCAATTGGTTCAACCCATCCTGAAAAAGCAGAATACCAAAAAGCCTGCTTTTTAGAATATCCTGCTTTCAAAAAAGACACAGCAGTTGCTGTTCCTTCTGGAATATTTTGAACACCAATGGCTGTAGCAACTACAATACCATTTTTTACCATTTCAGTAGTACCTCCACCGAAACTTACGCCAACAGCCATACCTTCCGGAAAATTGTGAAGTGTTATAGCTATAACAAAGAGCCACACTTTTTTTACAATTGCCATATTCGAACCTTCATGTCCTTTTAAAAAATGTTCATGTGGAGCAAACGTATCCATTAATTCTAAAATTATCGCTCCTACTATTATACCGATGACAGTAATCGTTACACCACCTAAATCAATAGCCGGAACTATTAAAGAAAACATTGTGGCAGCAAGCATTACTCCTGCTGCAAAGCCTAATGCCATATCAAGTTGTTTTTCTGTCATTGTTTTTTTCATAAAAAATATGGGTAATGCCCCAAGTGCGGTAGCACTACCGGCGATAATACTAGCCAAAACGCCATATGTGAAAATCTGACTTGACGTTAATTCCATATACTCACCTTCTTTCTAAAATTAGTGTTATATTTAATCTATCAGATTATTTACAATTATACGATGTCTAAAAAGTAAAACAATCGAAATAGACATTCTATTTTATTGTATTATATCATATCTAAAAATGAATTTTTTATTTATTGATTAAATTATGATATAAATTAAAAAAATGAGGCTTTCGCCTCAAAACTCATATTCTCCCAGAATAAACGGAATTGGATAAAATTTTTTTCTTTCATAGGCTTTTTTACCTGCACTTAATGGAAGTATAAAATTACCGGATAATGCAATATTAAGTTTATAATTAGTTATGGGTATTGAATATTTTGCACCAAATCCTGCTAGATATAATTGTTCATTTTGATAAGGAAAGACTATTATTGCTCTAATGTTTGTTTGGAGTAAAAAATCATCAGTTAAATAATATCCAATATTTATTGATGGTGAAAATAAGAAATTCCATTGTGTGGAAATTTTATCATTTTTAGCACATATAAATCCAAGAGATCCACCTAATTTGAGTTTATCCATATTATAATAAACACCTATGAAGGGATAAAAAGTTCCTGAAAGTTCTAAGCCAAATGAATAAGTGAAATTGTTGGAAAAAGAATAAAGAGTTATAAATACAATGACAATAATCAATAAAACTTTTTTCATTTTATTCACTCCTTTCGAAAAGTTTGAAATCCCATAAAAATTATGGGAGTACCCACCAGTGAATATGTTAGAATTCTTATGTAATCTATTTTATTTTTAAACATGATAATTGTGAAAAATATCGAAGCAATAAAAAATAATATTGAACCTATAAACCTGTATTTAATAGCTATATGAATTATTATTAATAAAAATAACCATGGCAACATTTGAATTATCATATTCTTTGTAAAACCATTTGAAAGCAATGTAAAAACAGTTAAAACAATAAACATTGTATAACCTGTTCTTTTTATAACTAAATCTCTTTCATATAAATATCCAATATAAAGTAGATTTTTTAATAGTAGTGGAAACAATGTATAAAAGAAAAATATTTCTTTTATAGGAATTTTTGAAAGGGTCAGAAAAAAAATAGAAATAATTATAGATGTGTATAATGTAATATTTGAAGTTTTATATCTTAAAAAACGTTCCATTTCATCTATTTTTTTTGAAAATATATCTTTATATATTTCTATTCCTATTATTATTATATATAAAATACTGAACCATTTGTTTATTGCAACTAACTGAGTAATGAAAAATATTAAAAATATTTCAAAAATAAAAAAATATTTTTTCACTTTAATTCACTCCTTTCGTTAAAGTGCTTTCATTTAAATCTTCTTTTTCTAAAACAAATAAATCCTCCACTTTACAGTTAAAAAAATATGCTAATTTTAAAGCTAATGATACTGATGGAGAATATTTACCTTTTTCTATATAATTAATTGTTTGTCGTGAAACCCCTATTTTTTTTGCTAATTCCTCTTGAGTTATATCAAACATTGCTCTATATACCTTTAATTTATTTTTCATAAAACTCCCTCCTATTGTAATTATAAAACTTACTTGACAAAATGTCAAGTTTTTTTGATATTTAATATTAATATTGCATTTCTAAATAGATACAATTTTGTTTAGTTATAGATAAATATGATTATTTTACAAATGAATTATCGAGTTTCAATCTTGAGTTATTCAAAGATAGTGTAACATTTTTTCTAATTATAAAAATGAATTAAATACATTTTTATATTAATATTAAGCAATAATTACATGTCAATTCTTTACTTTTGATTTACTATAATGTAATTTAATTGAAAAACTGTTTTTATTTAATTTTAAAAAAAATTAACATTTGAGTTAAAAAAATTCATATATCGAAAAGAGGGATGTTAGTTGAATTATAAAATAAACTATCTTTTATTTATTATATTTTTTATTATCACAACATCCTTTTCTGAAAACTTAATAATAGGAGTATACAATAATCCACCTTTAACTTATTATGAAAATAATGAGTATAGCGGGTTTGTTGTTGATTTAATATCAGAAATTTCAAAACGTGAAAAATGGAAAATTACATATAAATTTGATGCTTTTGATAGTTTATATAAAGATTTAAAAGAAGGGAAAATAGATATTCTTGTTGATATTGCGTATTCAAAAGACCGTGAAAAAGATATAACATTTAATAACGAGACTGTTTTTGCAAATTGGGGTATTTTATATACTAATGATGGTAACTTTAATTCAATATTGGATTTAAGATATAAACCGATAGCCGTTGTAAAAGATGATATTTATTATACAGGAAAAGATGGAATTAAAAACCTATCTAAAAACTTACGTTTACATATAAATTTTCTTGAATATTCTTCCTATAAAGAAGTTTTAGAAGCAGTAAAAAGGAAAGTTGCTTATGCTGGTGTTGTTAGTAGAACTTACAATGGAAAAGTTTATAATCTTCAAAAAACTTCAATCTCTTTTTTTCCTGTTGACATAAAATATGGGTTTAAAAAAGGTATAGATCCGAATATTATACAAATAATAGACCATTATTTAAATAAATGGAAAGACGATGAGTCTTCTATTTATTATAAATTATTAAATAAATACTTTTTAAATATTACAAATGAGATCCCTCAGTGGATTTTTTGGATATTATTTATAGGAATTTTTATTTTATTTATAACCCTATTAATGATTTACATATATAGAAAATCATTATTAAAAGCTACCAAAGAATTAAGAGAAAAGAATGAAAAATTAGAATCAACAAATGAAGAATTAATAGCAATTACCGAAGAGTTAGAAGATTTGTATAAGAAAAATGAGGAATTTTCAAATAATATTATGAAAATGATAGAAATTATGTCCAATTTGAAACCATCAAATTCAATAAATGAATTCTACAAACAAATTTTAGATGTTGCAATAAGTATAATACCTGAAGCAGATTATGGAAGTATTATATTAATTGATATAAAAAAGAAACAAACAAAGTTTATTGCTGCTCGAGGGCATGATATTAATAAATTAAAAAAAATAAAATCGTTAATAGGGAATATACCAAACAAAGAAAATATAAGGATTGTTAAAAATATTCTTTATACTGAAAAAAGTGAATATTTTTCTGAAAAAGATATTGAACTATTGTTAAAAGCAACTGTTCCCATAAAAGAAACTTTGGTTAAAGAAATACAATTAAACAAAGATTTATGGATTAAAATTTCATTGGATATTGATAAAAGTAGCAATAAACATTTTTCTGAAAATTCATTTAAACTTTTAGATGGATTTGGAAATTTAATAAAGGCTTTTTGGATGGAAAAATCTTTAACAAGAGAAGTAAAAAATGCGTATTTAAGATTTGCAACAAAACTTTCAATAATAGCAGAAGCACATGATGATATTACAGGTAATCATATATACAGAGTTGGAAAAATTTCAAGATTTATTGGTGAAAAATTGGGATTAAATGAAGAAAAATTGGAAGAAATAGAAAGTTTTGCTCCTCTTCATGATATCGGAAAAATATTCACAGATAGATCGTTATTAAGAAAAACAGAAAGTTTATCAGATGAAGAGTTTGAAGAAATAAAAATGCATACAATATATGCCGTTAAATTATTAGATGATCCATATTTTGAAACAGCAAAAAATATAGCTCTTTATCATCATGAAAAATATGATGGAAGTGGTTACCCATTTGGATTAAAAAATGGCGAAATACCAATAGAAGCTCAAATTGTTTCATTAGCTGATATATACGATGCTTTACGTTCAGAAAGAACATATAAAAAAGGATTTTCACACGAGACTGCTTATAGAATAATAACAAAGGGTGATGGAAGAGTTGAACCATCACATTTTCATCCGAAAATTCTTGGGATTTTTAAACAATATCATTTGGAGATTAAAGAAATCTATGATAGTTTATCAAGTAAAACCCATTTTCATAAAATTCATTCAAAGGGGGAAGGAAGATGACATTAAAAGCAAAAATTTGGTTGTTAGTTTTTGTATTATTAATATCTCAGCTAATTATTTTTTTAATTAGCAATAATGCTTTTTCTGTTGTTCAAAATAATGAAAATATTCTAATGAGAGCTTCGGATAACATGAAAAATATTGGACAATATTCAACAGATTTTATGGAAGCAAGAAAAAATATAGCAGAATATTTAGCATTTAATGATAAAAATCTAAAAAATAATGCTCAAAATAAATTAAAAGAGATTATTGATAATATATCAAAATTAGATTTGGATGAAGATTTGAAAAAAATACAAAAAGAAACAATTGAAAATATTAATTCATACTTAGATTTATTGAAAACATATGCTTCTGTTGAAGCAATAAAAAAAGATTCAAAGAATTTTAAAGATGTTGGAAATAAAGCTATTCTTTCTTTTGAAAAACTTCAAAAATCTATAGATGATAAAACTGAAGAAATTGTAATAAATAACGAAGCGATGATTGAAAAGTCTAAGAAATTTGGTATAACAGTAATTGTAATTTCCTTAATAATTGGCATATTATTCTCTATAGTATTGATAATGTCTATTTTAACTCCGCTAAAAATATTAATGAATTATGCAAAGAAACTTTCTGAAAAAGATTATACAGTTAAAATTACAGATATTAAAGATAAAAGTGAATTAGGCCAATTGATAAATATGTTCAAAGAAATGCATAAACAACTTAAAAAAGATATGCAAGACTTAAAAGAAGAAAGCATCACTCTTATATCTTCAATGAAAGAAATTACAGATACGTTAGAAGTATCAGCAGAAGCTACTCAAGAAACAACAACAGCAATTACAAACATTGCTTCAGAGATGGAAAATGTTACAGCATCTATAGAAGAAACAACAGCATCGGTTCAAGAAATTTCTTCAACTACAAAATTAATTGCTGATAGTGCAACAGAAGCTGCTCAATTTGGGCATGAATCGACAGAAGAAGCTGAAGAAGCAGGAAATACTGTAAAGAAAGCTATAGATAAAATGGCAGAAATCACAGAAACCACCTTTGAAATTGAGAAGGTTGTAAGGGAATTTAATGATAGTGCAATAAAAATCAAAGATTTTGTTGATACAGTTACAAATATAGCAGAACAGACAAATTTATTGGCATTAAATGCTGCGATAGAAGCGGCAAGAGCTGGCGAAGCAGGTAAAGGTTTTGCGGTAGTTGCAGATGAAGTCAGAGTTTTAGCAGAAGAAAGTAGAAAAGCAGCGGATGAGATCAGAGAAGTAGTAGAAGGTGTTCAGGTTGTTTCAACTGAAGCGATGAAGGTTTCAAGTGTTATAAATGAAAAAGTAAAAGAGGGCTCAGAACTTTCAAATGATGCAGGTAAAAATTTAGGTAAAATATTAAAATCAATAAAAGAAATTACCGCAAAGTTAGAGAGCATAGCTGCCAGTGTTGAGGAACAAACAGCATCTGTTGATGAGATTGCAACAGCAATGACAGATTTGTCTGAAAATGTTACGAAAATAAATGCATCTGTGCAACAAATAAATGCAGCGACTGAAGAACAAACAGCAAATATAGAAAACATTTCATCTGAAGCCCATCAAACAACTGAATTAGCTAAAAGGTTAGAAGATATTGTTGAACAATTTAAATTAAATTAAAAAATGTAGTATAATGTAAATGAGTAAAAAAGTAAATAAAATTTAAAAGGTGATGAGAAAATGCCACAATATATAAGTATTATTTTAGATAAAGAAAAATATGCAATACCTATGATTAATGTTCAAGAAGTTGTGAAATATGAAAATATTGTAAAAGTTCCGGGTTCTGATAATTACATAATAGGGGTTATTAATTTAAGAAATAAAACTATACCTATAATGAATCTTAAAGATAAACTTAATCTTGGAAACACTATTTTAAGTGATTCAAAAATTGTTATTTTAACAAAAAAAGGAAGTAATTTGGGCATTATAGTTGATGATACTTCTGAGATAATAGATGTTGAAGATCAGGAAATAGAAAAAATAAATAATGATAAATTTTCAACAGTTATTAGAAAAAATGAACATTTGTATAAAGTTATAGAAATAGATAGACTTTTTGAAGGTGATTTTAAAGATTATAAAAAAGAAACATTAGATAAACATATAAAATATAAACATGAGGAATTAATTCAAATTTTAAAGTTTAAATTAGGAAATGAAATAATGGCTATTCCAGTAGAAAATGTGCAAGAAATAGTAAAAAAACCGATGATTTACTCTGTTCCAGATATGCCTAATTTCGTAAAAGGAGTTATGACATTAAGAGGTGAAATAATACAAATTATAGATTTAAATGCGTTATTTAAAAAAGATAAATTAGATTTAAAAGAATTAATAATTATAAAAATCAATGGTATAAAATTTGGACTTCATGTAGAGGAAGTAAAAAATATTACAAGTGTAGAAATAGGGTCTATAAACAAATTGCCTGTAACTTCTAAAAATTCAAAAATTACAGGAGTAATAAATTTAAATGGTGAAATAATTACACTTTTAAATTTAGAAAAAATTTTTGATGAGTTGGGAATAGAAATAGAAAAAATTGTATTAGACGAAAATGAAAAAGACGAGGAGACAATTGATGAGTCAAAATTGTTTTTAATTTTCAAGTTAATTGATGAAGATTATGCAATAGAGATAGAAAAAGTAAGAGAAGTTACGGTGTTGGAAAACGGGAATATTAACGATGTTGTGAACATTAGGGGTGAAATAATACCTCTGATAAATTTAAATGAAAAGTTTAATAATAAGAATACCAATTCAAAAAATATAATAATAATAAGAGGAAAAGAAAAAGATTTTGGATTAATTGTAGATGAGGTAAAGGAAATTACAAGAATAAACAAAAGTAAAATAGAAAAGGTACCTGATGAGGTTATTTCAGATACTTCTGCAGGGGAATATTTAAAAAATATTATCAATCAAAATTCCAATTTGACTTTTATTATTGATACTGAAAAACTGGATATTTAGGGAGATAGTAGTATTGAAAAATTTTTTGAGAGTTATTTTTATAAAAATATATCTTTGATTCAAAAAACCAAATATCCAAATAGGATATTTGGTTTTTTATTATTCTAAAACAATATTTTAAATTCATGTTGATATTAAGATAAAAAAATTAAAATAAAGATATTATTACGATGTCTAAAAAGTCAAATTCACTCAGGCAGCTCGATTATCCTTAAAATTATTCATTCTCAGCCGTCGCTCAGATTTTTCATCCATGAAAAAGCTTCACTCAAAAAAAACGTCCTGTTTTTTTGACGGCTTCCATTTACGCTTAGATTTTTTAGGTATAAAAAATCTAAGGGAAAAGGCGAGCGATAGCTCAAAAGTTTTTAATCCAATGCCCTACCGAAGGTATGTTATATGGAGGTGAGCCATGAGAAAAAAAATACCATATGGGGAACAAAATTTTGAAAGAGTAATAATGCAAAATTATTATTACATAGATAGAACAGAATATATAGAAAAATTAGAATCATTAAATGAAAAAAATATAGTGTTTTTAAGGCCAAGGAAATTTGGAAAAACATTGTTCTTAGATACACTTGCAAAGTATTATGATATCAATTATGCAGAGAAATTTGAAGAATTATTTAAAAACTTATACATAGGAAAAAATCCAACACCATTAAAAAACAGTTATTATATATTGTATATGGACTTTTCTGGAATACAAACAGAAAATAAAGAAAAATTAATAAATAGTTTTAAAAATAAAGTTATACGTTCTCTTGATAATTTCAAATATGAATATAATATAAAAACCAAAATAGAAAAAGAACTAACAGAACCAGCAGATATTCTTGGTTCATTTCTTGATGGAATAAAGAATGAAATAAGAAAACCAATATACTTATTAATAGACGAATATGATCACTTTGCAAATGAATTATTGAGTTTTAACCTTGATTTATTCAAAGACAGCGTAACGAAACATGGATTTGTAAGAAAATTCTACGAAGAAATAAAAAAAGGAACACAAACAATAATAGAAAGACTATTCATGACAGGAGTAAGTCCAATAATGCTCGATTCATTAACCAGTGGATTTAACATAACAATGAATATAACATTAGCACCAGAATTCAATGAAATGCTTGGATTCAAAGAAGAAGAAGTAAAAGAATTATTGGAATATTATGACATATATTCAGAAAAATTATTAAAAGAAATGCAGGAAAATTATAATGGATATAGATTCAATATAAAAGCCAAAAACAGGGTATATAACCCAGACATGGTATTTTATAATACAATATCTAAGAGAACAGATGCCACCAGAAAAAATAATAGATGATAACATAATGAGTGATTACAAAAAAGTACAGAATCTATTTAGTCTTGGTGAATTACTTGGAGTAAAAATAGACAAAGAAGAAACCAAAGAAGAAAGAGAAAAAACAACATCAAAAAAAATAATAGGAGAATTATTAAATGAAATACTATTAACAGGAAAAACAGAATTAACAGAACTCACAACAATGTTCAATCCAAGAAAAAGGATAGAAATAAAAGATATAAAATCATTATTATTCTATCTTGGGTTCATGACATTTGAAAAAAAAGGAATAATAACATATTTAAAAATACCAAATTACTCAATGAAAAAAATATTCTCAGAATACTTCACAGAATACATAGAAGAAAAACTAACAGAATACATAGACCCAGAGCCAATAGAGATAGCAGTAAGAAAGATACTATCAGATGGAGAAATAAAAAGCTTTGCCAAAGAAATAGAAAACCTATTAAGCAAAATGGACAACAGAATATTCATGGGATTAGATGAAAAATACATAAAAGCGATAATGTATAGTTATCTAATACTAACGCCATATGCAATGGTAAAAATGGAATATCCAGTAGAAAATGGGTATATAGACATAGCAATGTTCAAAAGATATGAAGAAGTGCCATATGAAGCGATAATAGAAGTAAAATACATAAAGCAAAAAGAATACACAGAAGAAAAATTAAAAATGAAAATAAAACAGGCAAAAGAACAAATAGAAAAATACAAGAAATCATATAAATTAAATACAAAAAATGAAACGATGAAAAAGTATATAATTGTCTTTGTTGGAAAAGAAGCAAAATAAAAGTAATAACCGAACGGAACTATCCAAAATTCTGTGCAAATTGATAATAGTTGATTAATGGAGATTATTATAAAATATTACTAAATATAGAGTTTTTTCTCACATTTTCAAAAGTTTTATATGTTTTATTAATTTTTAATAAAAAGTTAAAATTTACACTGAAATTATTTTATAATAGTTTTTTTCATCAATACCAAGTGCTGATAGTTTTCCACCATACACACATCCTGTATCTATATCTATACTTATAATTTTATTTTTTTCATTTTTATGAAAATATATTTCATATTTTCCTGTTATATTGAAGGTTGGTGTGTGTCCATGAATTATAATATAAAATTCATATCTTTTATTTTTCATATAAAATTCATCTCTTATCCAGAGTAAATCTTTTTCATTTTGATCTGCTAATTTTATTCCATATCTAACTCCACCATGAACAAATAAATATTTTTGTTTATTTATTTGTTCCATATGATATAATTTTAAAGATTTTATAAATTTAATATATTTTTCTTCTATATTATTATTAAAACTTTTTAAGGTGGCTGATGCCCCATTTCTAAACCATACACCTTCTGCATATTTTCCTTTTTTTTCTATATAATCAATCATCATATCTTCATGATTACCTTTTAAAAAAATGGCTCTATTTTTTAATTTCATCAACAAGTCGAGGACCTTTTTTGAATCAGGTCCTCGATCAATATAATCACCCAGGAAAATTATCCTATCATTTTCCGATATTTCATTTAATATACCAAGCAAATTTTCATACATTCCATGTATATCTGATATTATCCATATCATCTTAGAAAATACCTTTCATAATCAACAGCCAGATAGATGATATTATAACACCATAAACAGGTGAAAAAATCCATTCTTTAGATTTTTGTTTTACGATAAAAAATCTATATAATAAACCAGCAAATATTGAGATTAATACCCATTCTATTTTAAATTTACTGAGAAATATATATATTGCCAGTCTTTCAGAAGCACCTGCTGTATCTTTTATCTGTTTATCAATGATATTATATGTTCTTTCAATAAATGAACCAAAACTTGTGGCAACCATCATTCCAATTAAATAATATATAAATTCATTTGAAATATATGAATTCATATAAACTTTATAAAATATTAGATTAATAATCAAAGCACCTATAAGATATAAAATTTCTCTTTTTAAATTTGTTCCTTTTATTCTATATATATCAATAAATATATGATATGTGATTAAAACTAAAAAAGCTATTATCCCAAAAGGATTTTTTAATGAGTCAAATGTAAATGCTAAAATAGATATAATACTCCACGCTATATGTGTTGTTAAATTATTCTTTGATTTTAATTTTTCAGAATATACATTAGAAAATGCATGATCTGCAACAAAATGAGATAAAAATCCATGTAAAGGTATCATTATTTCACCTGCTTTTTTGCCACCATTTGTTCTATAAAATATTGATGAACTGAAGGGTCATCTTCTATTTCTGGATGAAATGAGGCAACTAAAATATTATCCTGTCTAACAAGAACTGGTGCATCCTTGAATTCTATTAATCTTTCAATATTTTCTCCATATTTTACTATTTTTGGAGCTCTTATAAATGTAACTTTTATATCTTTTCCTTGAAAACTTAAAATCTCCTCAAAAGAAAATACCTGTCTTCCATATGCATTTCTTTCAACATATATATCTATTAATCCCATTGTTTCTTGTTGGGGATAATTAGCTATCCCCTTAGAAACAACTATCATTCCTGCACATGTTCCAAAAACTGGAAATCCATTCATGGCTTTTTTCTTTAATTCTTCCCATAAACCAACTTTTTTCATCAGTTTTGATATAGTAGTACTTTCACCACCAGGTATTATTAAACCAGCAACATTATTTAAGGTTTCTATAGATTTAACTCTAACGGGTGTATGTCCTATTTTTTCAATCATATTTGCATGTTCACGAATATCTCCCTGAACACCCAATACACCAATTTTCACCTTACCAACCTCTTTCCTGTAAATGAACATCCAATTGGTCTATTTCCAATCCCTCCATAGCTTCACCAACATCTTCGCTTATTTTTGCCAATTTCTCTGGATCATCATAATGTAACACGGCTTCAACTATAGCTTTTGCCATTTTTTTAGGTTCTTTTGATTTAAAAATACCTGAACCAACGAAAACCCCATCTGCACCTAATAACATCATTAATGCAGCATCTGCCGGTGTTGCTACACCACCTGCTGCAAAATTAACTACAGGTAGTCTTCCTAATTTCTTAACCTCTGCAACTAAATCAACAGGAGCTCCAATTTGTTTTGCATAAGTTACCAATTCTTCCTCTGGCATATTTTGAACTAATCTTACTTCATCCATGACCTGTCTCATATGTTTAACCGCTTCTACAACATTTCCTGTTCCAGCTTCACCTTTTGTTCTAATCATTGCAGCACCTTCTGCTATTCTTCTTAAAGCTTCACCTAAATTTCTTGCTCCACAAACAAATGGTACTTTATAATCATGTTTGTTTAAATGATATTTATTATCAGCAGGAGTTAAAACTTCTGATTCATCTATAAAATCCACACCTAAAGCTTCTAAAATTCTTGCTTCAGCAATATGGCCAATTCTAACCTTTGCCATAACTGGAATTGAAACTGCTTCCATTATTTCTTTTATTTTAGAAATGCTTGCCATTCTTGCAACTCCACCAGCTTTTCTAATATCTGCAGGAACTCTTTCAAGTGCCATAACGGCAACTGCACCAGCTTCTTCAGCAATTTTTGCTTGTTCTGCTGTTGTTACGTCCATAATAACACCATTTTTAAACATTTCTGCAAACCCTTTTTTTACCACCCATGTACCTTTTTCCATTTTATATGCCTCCCTTTTCTTCCCAATATTTTTTTGAAATTGTAGTTAATCGGGATAAATCACCTTTTTTTCTTCCAACCTTTGCACAATGTTTTCCGTTAACCTCAACGATATCTGCTGTAAAATCTATTTTTTCTTTTAATAATTTTGAACCAACACCATAACTATCTACGGGAACATCTAACGTTTCAAATAATTTAATTTTTTCAGCATCAAATCCTCCAGAAACAAGTATTTTTAGATTTTTTAACCCATTGCTATCAAAAATCTGTCTTGCTCTCCATACTAATTCCGGATTTACTCCTAATGATGATCTATCTTTTGGTATTACGCTTTTATCCCGGAGACTTCCAGATGTATCAAATCTAACTCCCCATATTTTATTTTTCCCTTCACCTATTATTATAGATGGATCTGTAATACCTGGCTTAAATGTTTTTCCAGTAATATATTCATAAAATTTCGATACTAACTTTAATGTTGTTCCAATAACATCATTATCCCAATCTACAAGTACTATTCGATTTACCTTTTCATCGATATGTTTATCAAAAGCTATAGCTGCTTCTGTTGTATCGCCGTCATATGATGCAATTAATGCATGAGGAATTGTTCCCATTGATTCAACACCCCAATAATCTGCATTAGCATCTGTTGACACACCAAATGCACCAGCTTTTAAAGCGGCGTAACCATCAGTAGCTTGTACCCAGAAATGGTCGAATCTTGCACTGAAAAATAGTATAGGCTTCCCATTCGCAACATCTACGACTTTTTTTACAGCTGTTGCGGTTGATGTAGCCCTTGCAAGTACTCCGAGTAATATTGTTTCTAAATATCCAAAATAAGCTGGATCTCCTTCTATAGTAAGAATTGGTTCCATATTATTTGCAATATCGCCATCATATAAGGCTTTTACTTCTATTTCATTCCATTTATCTACCCATAAATCATTTAGCATCATTCTTAAATCCCATTTTTTTGATGTTATCTTCAAAAGTTCATCTTTATCCATATTATGTGCTGCATTTTGAAGTGCTTTTTCCAGATTTAAAATTTGGTTAAATAAATCATTTGCTTTTTCTTCATTCTTATAATATCCTGTTCCAAAACGTAAAATTGCTAATGCTTCATCAATCCCAACCACAACACAGTCTTTTCTTGGAAAATATTGGTAAAGCACGTTAACGTGCTTTTTGTCTTTTTTCAAAACCTCAACATATCTCGTAAAATATTTATCGGAATAATACCCCATTCTTATTCTATCAATAGGGACTTTAAAAACTTTTGGATGTAGTCTTTTTGACAATTTAATCACCTCAAATTAATTATATATTTAAATTTATTCTTAAATGTTTTATATTCGTTAAAGTTTGTTATATGAAATTATTCTGTCATTTTCTATTATTAAACCTTCAAGTCTTAAAAAATATTTTTTTAATTCAGATTTTCCGCCATAATTTCCAAGAATACCTTTATTTTTTATTACACGATGACATGGAAATATTAAAGGTAAAACGTTTTTAGCCATAATACTACCAACTGCCCTCGATGCGTATGGATGGCCTGACATTATTGCTAACTCTTTGTATGAAACAACATTTCCAAACTTCACTTTTTTTAAAGCGGTAAGAACATCTTTTTCAAAATCACTTTTATAATGTATTTCATATGGAATTTCATTTAAGACATCTTTTCCGGACAAATACTCTTTAATTTTATAATAAAAATCTTTCGTGTATGCATCATAATACTCTTTAGCTGCTGCAGAAAATTCTATTTTAAAAATTCTATTGTTTTTCACAAATCCTATTATACTACTATAATTAACATTTATAACAAATTTATTCATTTTATCATCTCCATTGTATACTTTTATTGTAGTATACCAAAAAATCTTTGATATTCATATACTAATATATTTCAAATATAGACAAATAATCCTTAATATTAATTAAAAATTTTTAATTATGAAATTTTTTTCATGGTTATATATTTTAATTGAATATTAGTTTTTTAAATGAAATAATGTTATAATTACAATAATAGAATTATTTAAAAGGAGGAGTTTTATGACTACAGGATTTTTAGGTACCTTATTATGGTGGATTTTTATTTTCTACATATTAATGGGACCACAAATGAAGTTTGCACAATTAATCGCCGGAAGAAAAGCATTATTATCCTCTTTATCAAAAAAAAGAAACTCTACTGTTATTACTTTAATTCACAGACAGGAAAGTATGGGTTTTTTAGGTTTTCCTTTTTATAAATATATAAATGTTGAGGATAGCGAAGAAATTTTAAGAGCTATTAGAAAAGCACCAAAGGATAAACCTATTGATTTAATTATACATACTCCAGGCGGACTTGTTTTAGCAGCTACACAAATAGCTAAAGCTTTACATGATCATCCAGCCGAAACAAGAGTTATTGTTCCACATTATGCTATGAGTGGTGGAACATTAATTTCTTTAGCTGCAGACCAAATTATTATGGATAAACATGCTGTGTTAGGTCCTGTTGATCCACAATTAGGTCAAAACCCTGCACCAAGTATTGTTAAAGTTGTAGAGCAAAAAGGTGTGGATAAGGTTGATGATCAAACATTAATATTAGCAGATGTGGCAAAAAAATCTATATCTCAAGTTCAAAGATTTATTTTTAATGTTTTAAAGAATAATATGGATGAAGAAAAAGCTAAAGAATTATCTCGAACATTAACTGAAGGAAGATGGACACATGATTATCCAATAACAGTTGAAGAAGCTAAAGAACTTGGATTAAATATTTCAACAGATATGCCTGAAGAAGTATATGCACTAATGGATTTATATTCACAACCAATTAGACAAAGAGGAACTGTAGAATTTGTATCTTATACAAATAAAAAATAGAACATCTGGTTTTAACTTTGAATAATAGGTTTTAATCACTGCAATTATAATAATATAGTATTAAAATTTTAAATATATATATGTGTAATATGTAATAATATAAAAGTTCTGAGGATATCCCTCAGAACTTTTCGGCATAGTCGACAACTTCGACAAGTTTCGACTATCTTCGACAACTTTAATTTATATACAAATATTTACTTTTTCCTGAAAGTCTGTAAATTCCATTTTGTTCAATTATTATCCCAGTTTTTAATAATTTATCAAAAATAGAATATGCTGTAGATCGTGGAAATTTTATATTTTCTATTGCTTTTTTTAATATTTCTTCTTTCTTACCTGGAAACAAATCTTCGTCTATCATTAATTTTTGTTTTTCTGTCAAAGAAATTTCATTTAAATATTCATTTACAATATTCTTTATTGTTTCTTCAGCAAATATTTTGTCAATTTTACTTAATTTTTTGGATAATGCTTCAAAAACTAACTTTTGAGTTATCCAAAAAGCATCTCTTGGATTACCATCAGAATAATCTACAATTAGGTCTATTACACTTTCATTAAAATAATAAATAAATTCTTTTATTCTTTTTATAAGAATTTCCTTTATTTCGCTATTAGTAAATTCTCTTAAGTATATAATATCTTTTATCACATTTTCTAAATTTCCGCTCTCATTTCTATGTATTCTATCAAATTTATATTCTCTATAAATAGAATATGGTAATGAAACCATAACAACAAAACCTTCCTTTTGTAATTCCAATTTTAAATTATCTAAAACTAATAAAACTTCTTTTTTGCTTTCTTTATCGAGTTCATCAATTATTAAAACAACCTTTTTATATTTTTTTATCAACTCATCAGTTAATTTATTCAAATATTCTTTAGCCTTAAAATAATTAAACCTTGGAGTTTTCTGTTTTTGATTAGATATATCACCATTACCAAAAAATTTAACTCCTATTGCAAATCCTTTTATATAAGATATTTCCTCTAAAATCCATTCTTTTATTTCACTGGATATTTCTATATCTTTTTCTGTTTTTGCAGATATATTATATAAAATATCGTATAATATTGTATCCTGACTTTCTCTTTGAGATAAAGAAATTTTTATAGTATAAAAATCTGTATGTATGTTATTTATAACTGTG
Organism: Marinitoga sp. 1154; assembly: GCF_013363285.1. NCBI lineage: Bacteria > Thermotogati > Thermotogota > Thermotogae > Petrotogales > Petrotogaceae > Marinitoga > Marinitoga sp. 1154. The sequence continues at coordinate 32,830 of NZ_LBFB01000022.1, forward strand.
GTTTTGCCAATACCAGTCTCTCCACATATTCCATATATTCCATATGGTTGATAATTTATAATCAAATTAATCAACTCAAATTCTTTATCTCTATTAACAAGTAAATTTTTATTTTTTTCATCTAAAGGTTTATCTATAAGTCTTTCTATTATTTTTCCTAATTCCATTATTACACCTCTTTGTATAATATTATAATTTATTATTTACATATATTATACCATATTATCTTCGACATAGTCGACAACTTCGACAAATTTCGACTATCTTCGACAATATAAGAAACTCTCAAAAATGGAGTTTCAAATTTTACTGTATCATATAAAAAATAAATAAGACCAGGAAATACCTGGTCTTATTTATATATCTTATGAATTTATTGAGTTATTTTCTCAGGATCAAGAACAAAAATCAATAAATCTTTTTTATTAATAATATTTTTTAAATACTTGCCGCTTGATGTAGATGATTGAATTTCTTCTGGAACAGATTCTATCTCATGAATTTCTGCCCTTTTTATTTCATCAACTTCATCCACAATTAAACCATAATCTTTATTCTGCCCTTTTATTATCACTACGTTTTTAGAATTATTGTTTTTTTTATAAAATATCTGGTTTAAATCTATCAGGTGAATTACTTCACCTCTTATATTTACAACATCTGTTGTTTTTTCGACTACCGTAACTTCCCTTACTTTTTCTATTTCTATGGCATAATGCTCTTTTAAAAGTTTGAAAATTAAATATAATTTTGATTCTTCACTCTTTTCAATAATTTTTTCTTCTTTTAATAAATCTTCTTTTATTGTTAGTCCAAGTTCATCAAATATTTTTTCTAAATTTAATAGAGCAATTATTTCATCACGTAAATTTATTACACCAATTATTTTAGAATTTTTTGAAGTTATGGGTAATTTGTTTATATCTTCCTCTTTTATACTTACGATATTTTTAATCTCTTCAACGTGCAGTCCAAATTTTATCCCATTTATTTTCGTTATTATTAACTCTTTTAAATTAATATCCCTTTTTTTAAATATGGAATTTAAATCTATTATCTGTATAATTTCTCCTCTTAATGATGTAACTCCTTTTATAAATTCTGGCATATCTGGTACTGTATATATTTCTGGTTTTTTAACTATTTCCTGTACATTCTCCACAGGTATTGCCATTATCTCATTTCCTAATTTGAATTTTAGTATCTGAATTAAATTTTCATGAATTTTTTCTTTATCCTTTTCATCTTTTTCTACAAGATTTTTTAAATTAATATCAAATATTTTATCAATATCTATAACCTTATATACATTATTATTTGCTCTAATAACATTTGAATAAAATTCGGAATTTTTAAGTTTTTCTATATTCTGTTTTTCTACATTTATTATTTCTGTAGTATCGTCTACTATAACTCCAAGTTTATTTCCTTTTTTTGTTAAAATTACAATTTTATAATCATCTGTTATAACGCCTTTTAAATTTAATTTATTTTTTAGATTCATTATAGGGATTGTTTTATCTCGAAGATTTATTATCCCAATAATATAATCATCTGCTCCTGGAATTTTTACAATATTATACTTTTTTATGACCTCCTGTACATTTTCCATATTTAACGCATATTTTTCTTTGTTTAATATTATCGTTATATATTGTGGCATCTCTTCACCACCTTTCATTCAATTTATTAATCTTATATTTATATTATACAACAAAATTTGTTATTTTTCATAATATAAGTTATAATATTATTGAGATCAGTATTGGGGGGAAATTATGATTGACATGATTAAAAAGTTTATTGTAGAAAATTTAAAAAAATACAATTATAATGGAGTTGTTATAGGCATTAGTGGAGGTATAGATTCAGCAGTTGTTGGAAAACTCTGTGTAGAGGCCATTGGAAATAGCAATGTGATGGGCTTAATTTTGCCAGAAAGGGATTCATCACCTGAAACTGTTAATGATGCAAAAATGGTATGTGAATTTCTTGGTATAAAATATAAAGTCATAAATATTTCTCCAATATTAAAGAAAATTGGAGTTTATAATTTAGAACCTTCCACATTTTTTATTCCAAGAAAAATTCAGGAAAAATATGTGAGAAAGGAATTTAAAAAAAGAAACTATACAGATGATTTAATGAATAAAGGTGATAAGGATTTTTTGAAAGGATTGGCTTATTATAGAATAAAACATAGAATAAGAATGGTATTATTGTATTTTTATGCAGAGCAAATTAATTATGCTGTAATTGGTACAACAAATAAAACGGAATTAAAAGTAGGTTTTTATGTTAAATATGGAGATGATTCTGTGGATATAGAACCAATAATGCATTTATATAAAACACAGGTATTTGATTTGGCAAAAGAATTAAATATTCCAGAAAAAATAATAAGCAAGTCGCCATCGCCAGATTTGATTCCCGGAATTACTGACGAATACGCCATAGGTATATCTTATAAAGATTTGGATAGGATTTTGTTAAAAATAGAGAACAATAAGGATTTATCTGATGAAAATTCAGATATGGTAAAAAAGGTGAAAATGATTTTAAAAGCTGCAAAATATAGAGAAATTAAAAATATTCATATGGATTTTTATTAAATATTTATAGATAGCATGTCTAAAAAGTCTAAAATGAAATGAAGGCTCGAAGATTGCCCTTACACGCTACCGCTCTCCTTTTCCCTTAGATTTTTTATACCTAAAAAATCTAAGCGTGAATGGAATCCGTCAAAATTACATGGATGTAATGCCGCGAAACAATACACGATGTATTGTTTGAGCGACGGCTGAGAATGAATAATTTTAAGGATAATCGCTGTCTGAGTGAATTTGACTTTTTGGGCACTCTTATAATAAAAAATTAAAATGAGTTTCTAAAAGCGTTTCTCCATCTTTCTATTTTTGCAAATGAACATTTTAAAATTTCTTCTATTTCTTTTGTTGAAAAAGGTTTTAATATATAATCATCTGCACCAGCTTCTATGGCTTCAACAACTCTTTCCATTGTAGAATTTCCTGTAATCATTATTATATGAATTAAAGAGTTTAAATTTTTTACTTTTTTTAAAAATTCAAAAGCATCTAATCCTGGCATTACAATATCCAATAAAACAACGTGAAATTGATCTTCATTTATTTTTTTTAGAGCAATATCAGCATTTTCTGCAGTTTCTATTTTTGTGTGTTCGAAATTCATTTCAATATAGTCTTTTAAAACTTCTCTTATTCCAGATTCGTCATCAACTATTAAAATTTTCCATGACATAACTATTCCTCCTTTACTTTTGGAATTTTTAAAATAAATTTTGTTCCCTTTTTAAAATTACTTTCAACATTGATTTCTATATTATGCTTCATACAAATATTATAAACAAAGAATAATCCATATCCCATACCTCTTTTGGATTTTGTAGTGAAAAATGGTTCAAAAATTCTGTTTATATTTTTATCTGAAATTCCAATGCCATTATCTTTTATTGTAACAATATAAAATGTAGGTAACTTTTCAAGTTGAATATTGATAATTCCATTTTTATTTGTTTCTTGTATAGCTTCAATTGAATTCTCTATGAGATTTGAAAAAACTATCATTAACTCCTGTTTATTTCCGTATATATAATATGAATTATTTTCGTAGTTAAGATTTATTTCAATTTTTGAACCGGCTTTGTATCTCATGAATTTCACAACACTTTTTAGTATATCTATTAAATTAAGTCTGGATTTAATTTCAGTTCTTTTTACAAGACTTCTGAAAAGATTTGTTATTTCAATTATTTTGTATAGATTATCAGAAATTAATTTAATATCCTTTTCATATTTTTTATCAATATTTTTTGAAAGCATTTCTGTTTTCATTAAAATTACAGATAAAGGATTATTTATTTCATGAAACATCCCAATAATAAGGTTATTTGCTATATTTAGATAATCAAAATCTTTTTGATGATGTATATGTTTAAAGGTGTATTCAAGTATTGATGAGTGTGTATTTATCATTTTTATAATATATTCTTTTATATTTGTTGGAATATTGTCATCTATATTATAGTAATATTTGTGTCCAAATATATTAAATTGATATTTTGATTTTTTATATATCGAATAACTGGAAATAAGTTTATAATCAACTAATAAGCTGATAAAATTATCAATTATTTCACTCTTGTTGAGTGTATTTAAAGAAATATAAAGTGAAGAAATTTTTAGTGAAAAATCGAGTAATGACTGAAGAATCTCCGAATTATTATTATTTTTTAAATTCATAAAAATCACCTTTATTTTGAAAAATATAGTATATAATTTGGAGTTTCTATGTTCTAATTTTTGTGATATAATTTAAATAAAGATTAATAATATATATTATATTATACTATTTTTCAAATAAAAAGTAAAATTTATATCCGGTATAATCATAAGTTTGGTATTTATAATAATAGAGGTGACTTTTATGGAACTTCATACTATGCTTTATTCAAAGGACAAAAATGAAGTTTTAAAAGCTCTTAAAATTATAGAAAATGAAAAAAGAGATGTCTTTGCAAAGGAACTTTTAGTTATATTAAAAAATGAAAACGATATCATCATACAAGAATCCATTATTTATACTTTAAAGCATTTAAATTTAGACAGTATATCGGATGATATCTTTCTGGAATTATTGAAAGAGGAAAATTTATTACTTAAAGAGCTTATGCTCTCTCTTTTAAGTTTTTCAAAAAAAATGAAGGTTTTAAGTAAATTGTTAGAATCGGAAGATAAGGATTTTAGAAAATATGCATTAGATGGTTTATATAGAACAGATGCAAAAGAAGCTATTCCATTAATTGCAAAATGCCTCGATGATTCTGATATAAATAATCAAATAGCAGCTGTAGAATATCTGGGATTGCTTGGAGCGAGGAAATATGCAGAAAAAATAGCATTAAAATTGTCGAATACAAAAAATTTATTTTTGATTTCTACAATCTTAGAAACGCTATCTATTATTGGTAATGAAAATACAGATAGGATAGTAAGCGAAAAGCTTAAAACCATTAATAGTACATATTTGTATATTCCATATGCAAAATATATATTTAAAAGAAAAGATATGTATGAATGTGTGGAGTTTTTCAAAAGATCAGAAAAAAAGGAGTTAATATTAAAAGAATTTTTGGATTTTCTTTCAAAACATGCAAAAAAAATCTACATTTACTCTAAATTAAAAAAAGAAATATTAGATATTTTATCGGAACTCTTAAAAGAAAATATTCCAGATGAATATAAATATGATATATTGATAATTTTAAATAATCTTTTAGAAGATGAAATTGTTGAGATATTAAAGAATAATATAGTGCATTTAAAAAATGAGGGATTAATAGCTGCGGTAGAAATTGTAAATGAAAGAAAAATAATTTCACTGAAAAAAGAAATGCTAAATAAGATAAACGAACTTCCTGAACAAATGAAATTTATGGCGGAAGAAATATTTAAAGATTTGGAGATAGAAGAATGATAGATGTGTTAAACTTTAATCAGTTGAGGGATTATATATATGAAAAAACAGGAATATATGTCGAAGATAAAAGAATATATTATTTTAAGAATCGAGTTCTCAGAAGAATGAGAAAATTGATGTTAGATGATCCTGAAATATATTTTAATTTTTTAAAAAACAGCGAATATGCAGATATTGAAATGGCGAAACTCATTAACGAAATTACAGTAAATGAAACATATTTTTTTAGAGAATTTCTTCAATTGCAAACTTTTGCAGAATATGCATTGAAGGAAGTTTTAGAACATAAAAAGAATAAAACAATAAAAGTTCTTTCAGCAGGATGTGCTTCAGGAGAAGAACCTTATACATTGTCTATAATTTTAAACGAAATGCTTGATTCAAATTATTCATTTAAAATTGATGCTCTTGATATTGATGGTAATATGGTAAAAAAAGCAGTGGCTGGTATATATGGTCAATATGCAATTAGGGATGTTCCACAGGTATATTTGAAAAAGTATTTTGAAAAACTAAATAAAGGATTATACAAAATAAAAGAAAAAATCAAAAAAAATGTAAATATTTATAATTTAAATTTAATTGAAGATGAAACTTATAAAAAACTTGATAATAATTATGATTTTATTTTTTGTAGAAATGTATTTATTTATTTCACAGATGATATTCGAAGGAGAATAATTGAAAGATTTTATTTAATGTTGAATGATGGTGGATACATATTTCTTGGGCATTCTGAATCTATAAACAGGATAACAAACGCTTTCCAAATTGTTAAAGCTAATAATTTTATTTTATATAGAAAACCTGTTAGGGAGGGGACAATTAATGCGCAAAATATTAATAATAGATGATTCTAAAATGACGAGAAGTTATCACGCTAATATTTTAAAATCTGCAGGATATGAAATATATGAAGCTGAAGATGGAGCTAAAGCTTTAGATATTTTATATAGAGAAGAAAAAATAGATATAATTTTAACTGATTTGAACATGCCTAATCTTGATGGATTCTCTTTAATTAAAAAGATAAGAGAGGATGATAATTATAAAGATATACCTATAATAATAATAACAACATTAGATAAATCAACAGATAAAATGAAAGGTTTTGAGGTTGGTGCAAATTTTTATATTGTAAAGCCATCTGATCCAGAATCATTGGTAGAAAGTGTGAAATTAGCATTGGGAGATGGCTAAAGTGAAAATGCATTTTGATAAGAGTTTTATTGAAAGTATATTGAATGATTTTAAAGAAGAATTAAATGAAAATATAAATCTTGCTGAAAATGTGATGATAGATTTTGAATATAACCAAAATTCAAAATCTATAAATTCGTTAATGAGAGCATTTCATAGTATTAAGGGTGTTTCGAGATTGCTTTTATCTATGGATATTCCTAAAGAATATATTGAAAATGCAAAAAAAATAGAAAAAGTTTCGCATTTTCTTGAAGACTATGTATTGGAATTTGAAAGAAATCCAGAAAATATAAGAAATATTGATAAAGTATATGAAGGTATAGATATATTGAAAAGTTTGACAAAATCTTTTGAAGATATGGATAAATCAATAGATATAACTCCATTCTTAAATAGAATAAAAAATAATATTGAAGAATTAGAAAAAAATAAAACAGATGCTAAATTAAAGGTTTTTTTGAATATATCTTCACAATTTTTCGAATATTTAGAAAATGCAGAAAAATATGATGAATCACAATTGAAAAGAATGGCATATCCGGCTTTTAATGCTTTAAAACGCCTTAAAAATGAAAATTTAATACAGAGTTTTCAGAAAATAATAGATAATGCATTAAATCATGACAAAAAACTGGTGAGAAAGTGTATTATTGATTTTAATAATATATTATTTGTTAAGTCAAAATCAAATAATATATATGAAATAGACTATAAACCAGAATTTTCAGAAACAATTAGAATTGATATAAAAAAATTAAATAAAATTATGAATTTAGTAGGTGAATTGATTACTTTAAAGAATTCTTCTTATTTTCTATTAAAAGAATTATTAAATATTTCTTCAAACTTATATAAAGAATACAAAAGTATTGTCTTAAATCTCGAAAAGATAACTATGGAGCTACAGGATCAAATAAAAATGATAAAAATGGTGCCAATAAAAGAATTGTTTTATAAATATAAAAGGTTGATAAGAGAGCTATCCAAAAACAGGAATAAAGAAATAAATCTTGAATTAATAGGTGGAGATGTTGAGGTTGATAGACAAATATTAGAGCGATTAATTGATCCATTAACGCATTTGATTAGAAATGCTATAGATCATGGAATAGAGCTGCCAGAAGAAAGGGTAAATATTGGAAAAAGGAAAGAAGGATTAATCAAAATTAAATCATATTATGAAAGCGGTTATGTTTTTATTGAAATAAGCGATGATGGAAGAGGTATAAATCCAGCATTAATTAAAGAAAAAGCGAAAAAAATAGGATTAAATGTAAATTTACCAGATGAAGAGATAATATATTATATATTTGAACCGGGTTTTAGCACCTCTGAATATGTAGACGAAATATCTGGTCGTGGGATTGGGATGGATATAGTTAAATCAAGTATTGAGGAATTAAACGGGACTATTACAGTTGAAACAAAAATTAATGAAGGAACAAAATTTATTCTAAAAATACCAAGTTCTTTTTATATTGTTAAAGGTATTATGTTTTATAGCGGAGAGGAAAAATATATATTCCCTTTTGATGATTTAGAACAGATAATAAAAGTAAGTAAAGATAAATTACATAATTTTTCAAATATTATTTTTATGGACTATAACGATGAGTTAATTCCTGTTTATGATTTAAGGGGGATTTTAGAAAATAAAAAATATGAATATGAAGACATTCTTCAAAGAGAATATGAATATGATTTAATGCCTATGATTATTCTAAACTATAACAATGAAGAAATAGCTATATTAGTAGATAAAATAATTGAAGAAAACGAATTTTTGATGAAGCCTTTACCAGAATATTTAAGACACGATTATATATTTGGCTCTACAATTTTAGGAAATGGCGATGTTGTTTTAATACTTAAACCAACTGAATTGGTACTATAATGAATGAAATTATTGTGTTTGCTAATAGAAAAGGTGGTATCGGTAAAACAACATTAGCCTTTGAATTGAATGAAAAGATTTCATTACTAATTAGTAAGATAGAGCGAATTCAATTTAGAGAGAGGCAATCCAGAAAACAAAGTAAAAAATAAACCAGAGGAAAGAAAAGGGGACAAAAAAGTAGAAAATAAATATGAAAAGTGAAATAAAGACAAAAACAATCAATGAGAAATACAAATGAGAGTATATGCTTAAATTAAGTATTGTGTAAAAATATGTATATATCAAAGAAAGAAATACAAATAATGGAAAAAACTAAAAAGAACTAAAAAACTTAGACGCTTTAATTTTAATAAATTTGGCAGACTTAAAAATATAAATAAA
>NZ_LBFB01000023.1:0-34749 GCF_013363285.1 Marinitoga sp. 1154
TTTACTTTCTCCATCTTTGGTATCCTCCTTTCAAAAAAGAAGGATACCATTATTTCTTTATCCTTTTTGTACATTTTTGTTCATTTTTATTTTCCTCTTTTTGTTCTTTTTTATTTTACCATTTACATTATATTATAAAAACTAATAACAGTTAAAATTAATATAACAAATAAAACACCACTAATCACAATTCCCATAATATTTTTAGAAATTAATTTATATAAAGTTGTTAATTTCTTTTTCATTCTATCACCCTTTCTAATTCATTAGGCTGTCTAAAAAGTCTCAAATGAAACGAAGACTCGAAGATTGCCCTTAAAATTATGAATGGAAGCCGTCAAAATTACAAGGATGTAATTTTGAGCGAAACAATACAGGATGTATTGTTTGAGCGACGGCTGAGAATGAATAATTTTAAGGATTAGCAATCAAGCTGTCTGAGTGAATTTGACTTTTTAGACAATCTATAATTCATGATAAAATTATTATACTTAATTACACTTAAAGTTTGCTTAAAATATACCGTATAAATAATATTATATCATAATATATTAATTTTTTGTGAATATTATGATTAGAGTTGACTTTGAATATAAAAAGTGTTATACTATATATGAACATATATTCATATATAAAGGGTGATAATATGAAAGACAAAATAGAGATCTGTCAAACTATTGAAATTCATAACGATATTATAAAAAAGGTTAGAAAAAATACTCCAGATGATGATAATTTAAACAAATTAGCAGATTTTTTCAAAATAGTTGGTGATAGAACAAGAATTAAAATTTTATATGCATTACTTCAAGCTGGTGAAATGTGTGTATGCGATTTATCTGCAGTGCTTGAAAAATCTCAATCTGCTATTTCACATCAACTTCGTGTTTTGCGACAAGCAAATCTTGTGAAATATAGAAAAGAAGGCAAAGTTGTATATTATTCTTTAAATGATGAACATGTGAAATTAATTCTCGATGTTGGTTATTCGCATGTTAATGAAGAATAATTTTTCTTTGTTTTTAAAATATGAATATTTATTCATATATTCATAATAGATAAAAGAAAGGAGCGTTTTTATGGAAAAAAAAGAACTTATTTTAGAAGGATTAGATTGCGCCAGTTGTGCAGCAAAAATTGAGGAAAATGTAAAAAAAATAAAAGATGTTGACGGCGTTACTGTAAATTTTATTACCAAAACTTTAACTGTAGAAGTTAAAGATGAAAATAAGATTGAAGAAATAAAAAAATTAGTAAAAAAAATCGAACCAGAAGTTGAAGTTATCGAAAAAGAAAACAATCAACATGATCATGAACATAGTCATAACCACAGTCATAATGGAGAATTTAATAGAAAATTAGAAACTATAAGATTATTTTCTGCTCTTGGAATTTTTATAACTGCACTAATAATAAAAGAACCATTTTATTTAAAAGTTGCTCTGTATATTGCCGCTTATTTGATTTCAGGTGGAAAAGTTTTAATTCGTTCTTTTAAAAATATAATGAGAGGTAATGTTTTTGATGAAAATTTTTTAATGAGTGTTGCAACTCTCGGAGCAATTGCAATTGGTGAATATCCTGAAGCAGTTGGTGTAATGGTATTTTTTGAAATTGGTGAGTTATTACAAGATTTAGCTGTTGATAATTCAAAAAGATCTATTAAAGCCCTTCTTGACATACGACCAGATTATGCGAACTTGTTAAAAAATGGTCAAGAGGTTCGTGTTTCTCCTCAAGATGTAAAAAAAGGCGATTTAATTATAGTAAAACCTGGTGAAAGAATTCCTTTAGATGGCGTCATAGTTAAAGGAAATTCCATGGCAGATACTTCTGCATTAACAGGAGAATCCGTTCCAAGAAGCATTAAAGAAAATGATGAAGTTATGAGTGGATTTATTAATCTTAATGGATTAATTACAATAAAAGTTGAAAAAGAATATGATGAATCTACTATATCGAAAATATTGGATATGGTTGAAAATGCTGCTGCAAAAAAGGCGAAAACTGAAAAACTTATTACCAAATTTGCAAAATATTATACACCAGTAGTTGTATTTTTAGCCATTGCTTTAGCAACATTACCTCCACTGTTAACAGGAGCACCATTTAATGAATGGATTTATAGAGCTCTAATATTTCTCGTAATTTCATGTCCTTGTGGACTTGTTGTTTCAATACCTCTTGGATACTTTGCTGGTGTCGGAGGCTTATCAAAACATGGTGTTTTAGTTAAGGGCGGTAATTATCTTGAGGTATTGAAAAATTTAAATACTATTATTTTCGATAAAACCGGCACACTCACTGAAGGTGTTTTTGAAGTAGTTGAAATAAAAACATTTAACGGTATAAACGAAGATGAAATGCTTGAAATTGCTGCTTATGCAGAAGAACATTCAAATCATCCAATTGCCGAATCAATAAAGAAAAAATATGGAAAAGATTTTAATAAAGATTTAATCGAAAATTATGAGGAAATTTCTGGTTATGGTATTAATGCAAAAATTAAAGGAAAAAGAGTTCTTGTTGGTAATAAAAAATTAATGGATAAATTTAACATAAAAGTCCCTGATATTAATTTTAATGGAACTATAGTATTTGTTGCTGTTGATGATGTATTTGCTGGATATATTGGCATTTCTGATAGGATAAAACAAGGAGTTCCTGAAACAATTAAAAAACTGAAAAAATTAGGCGTTAAGAAAACTGTAATGCTTACTGGGGATAGTGAAAGGGTTGCAAAAGAAGTTGCAAAAGAAACTGGAATTGATGAATATTATGCTGAACTATTGCCAGGAGACAAAGTCAAATTCTTTGAAAAATATAAAAAGGGTATTTCAACCGCATTTGTTGGTGACGGAATTAATGATGCACCTGTTTTAACGAGAGCAGATGTTGGAATTGCAATGGGTGGTCTTGGATCTGATGCAGCAATTGAAGCAGCAGATGTTGTAATCATGGATGATGATATATCAAAGCTCATAGATTCAATAGAAATTTCAAGAAAAACTTTAAAAATAACATGGGAAAACATAATAATAGTATTGGGTGTAAAGGTATTCTTTTTATTTCTTGGAGCATTGGGATTAACAGACATGTGGGGTGCAGTATTCGCTGATGTTGGGGTTACATTAATTGCCATATTTAACTCATTGAGAATATTAAAAAAAAGAAGGTAATTTAAGGTGTTTTTAAGTTTTTTACTGTATAATAAAAATAAATAGTTTATTTTCAGGAGGACTTAACTGTGAAAAAAATATTCTTTTTGGTTTTAGGTATTGTAATATTAAATGGTTATATATATACTCAAAAATTTATAATTCCAGTTGAAAATTCCTATATAACTTCATCATTTGGCGAATATAGAGACACTGGAAATAAACCACATTTTCATACAGGTATTGATTTTTCTTCTTATTCAAGAATTGGATATCCAGTAAAAACTATTGATGATGGATACGTATATAAAATATGGTTAAACGATAAAATCTATGGCAATACAATATTTATTTATCATCCTGATTACAAAATATTGAGTGTTTATGCACATTTGAGTTCTTTCAATAGTCTTGTCAATAGCATTGCAGATTCTGTAACAAAAGAATTCGGAAATGCTTTTGCAGAAGTGAAATTTCCAGAAAATGAAGTTTTTGTATCAAAAGGCGATATTATCGCTTATTCTGGTAAAACAGGAGAAGCTAATGTTCCAAATGTTCATTTTGAAATACGAGAAGTTAAAAAAATCGGGAATAAAAATATTGAAATAATAAAAGACGCCCTTGAATTTGTAAACTATAAAGAAACAAGAAAAATTAATTTGAAAGCTTTAAAAATTAGAAGTAATGGAAAAATTTTTGTTTTAGATAATGAAAATAATATAACTATTCCATTCGATAGCATACCAAAACTTGAAGTAAACATTTATGAAATGCTTGGTAAAAACACGCGAATAATACCAAAAATTATTACACTAAAAGTGAACAGAGAATTAGTATATCAAATAACTTTTGATAGCATAAAATTAAACGAAATGTATTCACCCAATGTGGTCTTTGGATATGGTTCAACATTATATAATTATTGGATAAAATTATATTCAACTACCGAAATAACCCCCATAAAAATAAATAGATGGAATGAAATAAAAATGAAAGATGAAAATATAGCTGAATTAATTTTGGAAGATATTTGGGGAAACATAAAAGTTTATAAAATCATTTTAAAAAAAAGATAAAAAATATAGCTGGAATGTCCAGCTATATTTTTTTTATTAATTCTTCAACTGTATCTTCAGATATAACTTCACCATCTTTTTTTACAAATACCTTAGAATGACAAATTGCACATTCATCAAGGCAATTTTCAATAGAATATTCTATATTTTTCTTTTCAAGATACTCTACAACCTTTTCTACGCCATTATTATTTTTACAAACCTGTAACACCTTTACACCTCCCCTCATATATAGGGTTTCAAAATAATTATAATAAATATTTTTAAATTTACTTTTAAAAATAAATTACAAAACGCCCTGATTTCCAGGGCGTTTTGTAAAAACTAATTTATTTTTCTAATTTTAAAAGTTTTGCGTTTATTGCAACAATAACTGTACTTAATGACATAAATACTGCTCCAAGTGCTGGACTTAAAAGAATACCCCAATTATATAAAACTCCTGCAGCTAATGGAATAGCAACGGCGTTATATCCTGTTGCCCATAATAAATTTTCGATCATCTTTTTGTAAGTATTTTTTGCTAAGCCAATAATTGCAACAACATCTCTAGGATCGCTTCTAACAAGAACTATATCAGCTGATTCTACAGCTACATCTGTTCCAGCTCCTATAGCAATTCCAACATCAGCTTGTACTAAAGCTGGTGCATCATTTACACCATCTCCCGTCATTGCTACAACTAAATTTCTTGCTTGAATTTCCTTTATCTTTTGAGATTTCTCATGAGGTAAAACTTCGGCAAAATATTCATCAAGTCCTAACTCATCAGCAACCCATTTTGCAACTTGTTTGTTATCTCCTGTAAGCATCATACATTTTATTCCCATTTCTTTTAATTTTGCAATCGCTTCTTTGGATTCTGGTCTTATTATATCAGCAAGTGCAATTGCTCCTTTTAATTCTGAATTGATTAATACATATACAACTGTTTTTCCAGCTGAATGTAATTCATCAATTTTCTTATTTTCAATTTTTATATTATTTTCTCTTAAATACCCTGGACTAACAACCATAACATGTTTTCCTTCAACCTTTCCTTCAGCACCTTTTCCAGGTATTGCTTTAAAATTATCTACTTTCATACGATTTTTCGCTGCATTAGCTATAGCTTTAGCAATTGGATGTTCAGAATGTAATTCGATCGAAGCTGCATAATTTAAAATATCTTCTTCTGTCATATCATTTGAAAGTTTAATAATATCAGTTACACCAAATTTCCCCATTGTTAGTGTTCCTGTTTTATCAAAAACAATTGCTTGAATGTTTCGTGCTCTTTCAAAGGCTACACGATCTCTAATAAGTAATCCGTTTTTCGCAGAAATTGCTGTTGATACTGCAACAACAAGTGGAACAGCAAGACCAAGTGCATGAGGACATGTAATAACCATAACTGTAACTGTTCTTTCAAGAGCAAAAACAAAACTCTTTCCAACTACCCATGTCCATATAAAGAAAGTTAAAGCTCCTCCAGATAATGCTATACCTGTTAGCCATACAGCTGCACGATTAGCTAAATCCTGTGTTTTCGACTTACTTTCTTGAGCTTCTTTTACCAGTTCTATAACTTGAGAAAGATATGAGTCTTTCCCTGTATTCTTAACCTTAACTTTTAAGGATCCTTCACCATTAATAGAACCACCAATAACAAGATCATTTTTCTTTTTAGTTACAGGTTTACTTTCACCTGTAAGCATAGATTCATTTAAAGAACTTTCTCCTTCAATTATAATACCATCTGCTGGCACTTTTTCTCCTGGTTTTACAACAACAATATCTCCGGTTTTTAATTCTTCAAGTGGTATATCTATTAAAGAACCATCTGGCATAAGTTTATGAGCATCGGAAGGCATCAATTTTGCAAGTTCCTCTAGCGCTCTTGATGCACCCATTACCGATTTCATTTCAATCCAATGTCCAAGTAACATAATATCTATTAATGTTGCAAGTTCCCAAAAAAATATTTCTCCTTCTAGTCCAAATACAACTGTACTACTATAAATATATGCAGTACTTATAGCTACAGCTATTAAAGTCATCATTCCTGGCCTTTTTGCTTTTAATTCTTCAAAAAAACCTTTTAAAAATGGATAGCCACCATAAAAATATATTATTGTTGATATTCCAAAAAGAACATATAAATCCCCTGAAAAACGCAAAGTATCAGAAAGTCCAAATAGTTTTTGAACTAATGGTGATAATGCTAAAACTGGTATTGTTAGAATCAAAGAAATCCAAAAACGTTTTCTAAAATCAGCAACCATATGTTCATGATGACTGTGATGATCATGACCGGAGTGCTCATGATGTTCGTGTTTTCTTTCATCCATTTTCATCCCCTCCTTTAGTAATAGATGTTTTTTCGAAAGAAAAAGTTATATTTTCCACTATTTTAATTATACTATTTTTATCCAATTTTTTCAAATAAATTTAATTATTTAAAAATAGATTTTTTAAATAATTGAATAAAAATCGGTAAAACAGTCAAAGAAATAATTAGGCAAAATAATATACCAAAAAATAATAAAAATCCCATTTGAGATACTAAAGGATCTTTAACAAAATATAATGAACCAAAACCTACCATACTTGTTATTGATGTAATTATAACAGCCTTACCTGATTGTTTTAGCATTTTATTTATACTTCTATTCGCAATATAACTATGAATCATATGTATACCATCATCTATTCCTATTCCTAATATTAATGGAATTACAACTATATTTGCAATATTAAATTTTATATTAAATAACAACATAAAATTTATAAGCCATAATGTTCCAAGTACTACTGGAGTCAAAGTTAATAACGTTATTTTTAATTTTCTAAAATAGAATAAAACAATAAAAAATATTAAAATAAAAACAAGAAAAGAACTTCTATATAAATCATCTCTAATGTAATCAATTAATTTTATCCATACAAATGTAGTACCAGTAGAATTTTCATTAATTTTTCTAAGTACATTTGCTACTTTTTTCATATTTTGTTCATCCCAAAAACCTTCTTTTATAAATACAAAGGTTGCAATATTATTATTTTTATCAAGATATTTATCTTTTATATAGTTCGGAAGTCTTTCTATTGAAATCTCTCCATATTTTGATGCATTTTCTATGCTTTTTATTATAAAAGAAAAGTATTTTTTTATTTTTAATTGAATTTCTTGTTGCTCTTTTTTGTTTAATTTATTTAAATCTTCCAAAATTGTTTTAAATTCTAAAGATTTTATTTTTCCAAAAATTTTATCATTTTTTATTTGATTTAAAGCTAACATTGTTATTAATTTAAGTGAAACATTTGCTATTTTTGGTTTTTTTTCAGATAAATACTTTTTATTTAACTCTTTTAATATTAAACTCTTTTTAGATTGATTTTCTGGTATTAATAATGTCAAAGAATCAATTTCAGAATATATATTAGTTTTTTTCAATTTATTATATTGTTCTCTACTTTCTTTTATATTTTTTGCTATTAAAATATTATATTCAAAAGATGTATTAAACTCTTTTTTTAATAAATTTTCTAATCTTACAGAAGGCAAGTCAGGAAGCAAATCAAAAGCGTTATAATTAAATTCAATATTACTTTTAAATAAAAAAGGAATAAATATTATTGAAAAAATTATTACTATAATAATATATTTGTTCTTTAAAAGGATTTTTTCAAAATGTTTACTTAAAATTTCTTCTTTTAATATAATTGATTGTTTAGGATTTGAATAAGAGATAATTGAAGGCAAAAGAAATGTAATCGATAAAAGAGACATTAAAATACCAGTTCCTGCTATAAAACCTAATTCATATAATCCTTTAAACTTTGAAAACATCAAAATATAAAATGAAGCTGCCGTTGTAATTGCTCCAGCAAAAATACCTGATAATGTGTGTTTAAATACTTCTTCTAAACTATCAATTACATTTTTTCCTAAATTTATTTCATAATAAAATTTTGTCAAAAAATGTAATGAAAAATCCACACCAAGTCCTAATAATAATATGGCAAAAATACTTGTAACAATATTTAATCTCCCTATTACTAAATAATTTATACCTAATGTCCATATAATAGCAACTATAATAGGAACTACAATATAAACAGCAGATGAAATACGTTTAAAAGAGAATATAAATAAAATTATCAAAAATAACAATACAAAAATTGATATTATCGTAATTTTCTCGTTTAAATTTTTTTGTTGTTCTGCCATAATTACAGGCATACCTGTAATTCCAATATTTAAATCAGAATATTTTTTTAAAACTGGATCTATATTTTTTCTTACCTCAGATACCATTTTTTCAAAAAACAACATATCATGATTAGCATTTGTTGGTCTTAAAAATATAAGTAATGTTGTTTTTGAACTATTATAATAATATTTCATATTAAACATTTTAAAAGATGGATCTTTAATTTTTTCTATTAATTCATTTATAATAGTTATTTCTTTTTCTGTTATATTTTTTTTTGTACTCAAATATAATAACATTTTAGAAATATTATTTTCTTCTTGAGATAATTTTAATAAATCTATATTATTTTCTATTAAATAAACTGCTTTTTCAAACATATCATCATTTAAATATAATAAAATATTCTCTTCTATAAAATCTATTGGATACTTATAATCAATGTATTTTACATATTTATTTAATTTTTTCAGTGTTTTTGCAATTTCTTCTGCTGCATTTTCCATTAATGTATTATTATTACCTTTTATGAAAATAATCATATTATCAAATCCACCAAAATTTTTTGAGGTATTATTAAATTTAACAATTTCCGGATCATCTTTAGGTAATAATGTATATGTTCCCATATCTATAATTGTTTTTGATGCAAAAAATGTGAAAAAAATCGTTATAAAAATAGATATTAATATTATCCAGACTCTGTATTTTATAATAAATCTAAATATTTTTTTATTTATCATATTTGACTCTCCTTTTAAGTTTTTCACACATCATACAAAAAATAATTTCATATTAATAATATGAAAAATCGCAAGGTTCTCTTAAATTTTCATTTTTAGCATGAATTGTCTGAACGAGGTTGATTTTTTGACACCACGTCATAATGCTAAAAAAGCACACCCTTAACAGAACCGTTAAGGGATGTGCTTTAAAATTTTATTTATTTTCCATATCCATTTTTTTATCATTATTATTATCTTCATCTTTTGATTGTTCGTTATATTGATAATAATTATTTGGGTAATTCATCATATTTTCATATTCATTTTCATTCATCATATCTGAATATCCATATTCGCCCATCATCATATTCATCATACCTGGATAACCATATCCACCCATCATATTATATCCATTAGGAATTTGTCCATATCCACTCATCATCATATTCATCATACCCGGATAACCATATCCACCCATCATTCCATAAGCAAAATTCTCCGGTATTATATATATTTTATTGTCAATTTCTACTGATGTTACAATTAATTCTTCAATTTTTGAAAAACTGTATAAAACTACTGCTTTAACTTTAATTTCTTTTCCTTCAACTATTGGCAAATCATTATAAAACATATACATATTGTCTAATCTTAATACGTAATAGGTTCCTTTATCATCTTCAGCTAATGCCACCGGCATTTGTTCGTTTAATTCAACAACTTTCAAATCCAAATTTACTGAAATTATTGATTCATTATTTTCATTTACTGTTCCTAAATTTTCACCATGAGCAAACATTAATGATAAACTCAAAATTAAAACAATTCCCATTAAAAATTTATTTTTCATTGTTTCACCTCCCTATTCGATAAGTTTCTTTTTTCTCATATACTCTTCTTCTGTTATTTCTCCATTTACAAATTTTTCATTCAAAATTCTCAATAAATCTTCATTGTTTGTTTTTACATTTGATTTTTTCGAATTGTTAGGCTTAACTAAATTTTTAAATAAAAAATACACTATTATTATCAATAGAATCATAAAACCAAAACCTATTAATGATCCTATAATGCCACCATATCCATAAAAGCCACTCCAACCCCAACAAGGCATAATTTTCACCTCCTAATTAAAATATGTTATATCTCAATCCTATTATCCAATCAAATTTAAAAGTATTATTTATAATATTTCCGACATTATCTTTTATTCCAACTTCTATAATATATTTATTATCAAAAGCTATCCCGCTACTTAATACAACATCTATTTTTTCATAATCTGTGATATCTTTTATTTTATTTTCTATTGCTATTCTAAACGGAATATATATTGTATTTTCCTTATTATTTTCTTTAATTATTCTTTTATAAAACATCATATGCATCATGGGGAAAATAAATAAATTATTTGTTTTAAATCCTGTATTAACTATATCAATTCCAACTTTTATATCATCTAAATTAATATTTTTATTTGGATATATTAAAATTTCACTAAAATCTTTTTTATAATAGTTATCTATAGCTAAAGGAATATTTGTATATAAAGAAAAAATATTTATTCTACCATATATATCAAAATAACTTTTTGTTTCATCATTTAAATATGTTTTATTGATGGTTTCAATAGAAAAATCTATTATATTACTAAACGATACTATTACAACACTCAAAATGGTAAACATTAATATTATTTTTTTCATAAAAACACCTCACATTATTTAACAGCATTTTATCTATTAAGTAAAATCTTTTTCTTTCTTAAATATTCTTCTTCTGTTATTTCCCCATTTACAAATTTTTCATCCAAAATATCTAAAGCCCTACTACTTCCTTTATATGTTTCTTCTAACATTGGTTGTCTAGATTCGTTTATTGGGCGTTCTTTATGATGTTCATGATGTTCATGATATCCTCGATTGTGATGTGAATTATGAAAAAAACCTCTCCCAAAACCTCCGCATGACATAATTTCACCTCCTAAAGCTGAAAATTATTATATATTTGTAATTTTTCGATAATTTCTGGAATATATTTTGTTTTTGCAATATTTTTATCATATATATGTATAAAATAATACGATATAACCATACCACTTAAGCCACTAAAAAAAGAGATAATTTCATTCAATCCCATAACAAATAGTACAATTGTTAATACTATCATTATCAGTAATGGAATACCATACATAACGAATGCAGCTTGTGATTCAAGAGAATCTTCTTTTTTTATGTAGACAAAATCATTTCTATTTAAGTTCAAATTTGATTTGTTAATAGCTCTAATTTTTCTGTTAGGATCACCTGTTAAATTACATGAACCTTTTATAACACAAGAACTGCAATTTGCGGCTTCTAAAGCTTGAACATAAATATATTCATCACCAATATCTACAACTTTCATCAATTCTTTCATAGAAATCACCTCAGATATTCCCAAAAAACTTTATTCAATAAGTTTCTTTTTTCTTAAATATTCTTCTTCTGTTATTTCTCCATTTACAAATTTTTCATTTAATATTCTTAAAGCATCTTCCTTTGCACTATTTTTACTCTGTGTTTCTGTTAAATTTTTTACTGCATCTGGGTTTTTCATTATATACCATATTATTAATATAATTAAAAGAAATCCAAAAAACATCATAATTTCTCACCTCACTTTAAATTTTTTAATATTAATTCTTTTTTTCTAATATACTCTTCCTCAGAAATTTCACCTTTAACTAATTTTTCATTTAAAATTTTTAATATATCTTCGTCTTCTCTTCTTATAATATTATTTTTAAAAGTAAAATTATTATTTGTAAAAATTTTTTTTAGGATAAAATATGCAACAACAAGCAGAAGTATTAAAAATATAAAACTTATAAATGAACCTATTATTCCATATCCATATCCGTAAGGTCTGAAACCAGACCAACCCCAACCATGCATCATAATTTCACCTCTTTTTATAAGCTATTAATAGCTCTTTTCAATGATTCTTCTATTTCTTTTGCAATTTCATATACCGCATCATTCTCCGTTGAACTCATTGCAATTGTAGGTTTTATTGCTGCGACTACTGTTTTTTCACCTTTTTCATAAACAATAACGTTACAGGGTAAAAAAAGACCCACATTTTCTTCTGCTAATATAGCTTTGTGTGCATTTTTAGGGTTACATGCTCCCAAAATAGTATACTTTTTAAAATCAATACCTAACTTTGCCTTAAATTTTTCATCAAGATCAATTCTCATTAAAATCCCAAAACCTTCCTTTTGTAGTTCAGCATTAAGTTTGATAATGGCTTCTTCAAATTCATATTCTGTTTCTTTTAAAATTCCATATTTCATATTTACTCCTCCTTTTTTGTTTTTTCACACCCCTGTATGGGTGGGACACTTGTAGTATAACACGTCAACCTTAAAAAAACCTTAGAAATTATTCATTTTCTGCTATTAATTTTTCTATATAATTAATTTCTTCAACTACTTCATTTAATTTATTCACTACAACTTTTACATTTAATCCTTTATCTTTACAGCTGTCTTTTAAGCTGCTCATTTTTGCACAACAAATATCAAACCCAAAATTTTTTAATGCATCAAATAATTTATTATCCATATCCATAATTTCTTTTAAGCTCATATTTTCATTTATTTCTGGTAACATACTATCCTCTCCTTTCATTTTTTCATAAGTTCTCTTGAGAATTCTATTTCTCTTTCTATAATATAATCCACATTATCTATTGTTTCTAAAATACTTTCATATTTAATTTCACATAAAACATAATTATCTTTCTTTGTTTTTTTTATTAATCCGGCATCTTCTAAAACTTTTAAATGCTGCGAAATATTAGATTGAGAAAGATTTAATTCCTCTATTATTTTAGATACATTACATCTTTTTTTATGTATAATGTCTATTATTTTCAATCTTACAGGATTTGATAATGCTTTAAAAATATTAGAAATTAATATATATTTATCCAAATCACATCACTCCAAAAATTCTATATTGTTTTATTTATATAATTCATAATTTCTTCCAGTTCGATAATTTTTACATTTACTTCCTCAGAATTATTTGAATATGCAGCATTTTTGACGCAACTTTCAAGATGAGAGTTCAATATTTGTGCATTTGCTTTTTTTAATAAAGCTATTGAAGCTAAAATTTGTCTTGAAATATCTATACAATATCTTTCATCTTCAACCATTTTAATTACTGCTTCAACCTGACCTTTTGCCGTTTTTAGAATATTTAAATCCTTTTTATTATGCATTTTTATTCACCTCATTTTTTGTTAATATAAGGAGAGATTACTCTCTCCTTATAATTAATGGCAGCAATTACCAGAATGTCCTTCTTTTTTATTATGATGTCCATGATGATGCTTTTCGTGTTGATGATGTTTATGTTCCATATGATGTTCTTCATCATCATTTTTTTTAATTTCTTTTACTTCATAACCCGCTTCATCTACAGCTTCCTTAATCAAATTATCATCTAAATTTTCTCCTTCTATAATTGCTTTTCCAATTTCAACTGATAAAATTTTTACTCCTTCTAATTTTTCTAATTCTTTTTTTACATGCATAACACAATGATCACAAGTCATACCTTCAATAATAATCACTTTTTTCATAATTTCTCCTCCTTTTTTAATTTTTAGGTTTAAATGTTTTTAATCTTAAAGCATTTAGTAAAACAGAAACAGAACTAAATGACATAGCAGCTGCAGCAATCATAGGACTTAGCAACGGACCTCCAAATACATGCAATAACCCTGCTGCTATAGGAATACCTGCGGTATTGTAACCAAAAGCCCAGAAAAGATTCTCTTTTATATTTCTAATTGTAGCTTTACTTAATTGGATTGCTGTAACTACATCTTCAAGGTCACTTTTCATAAGAATTATATCTGCTGATTCCATTGCAACATCTGTACCTGAACCTATCGCTATACCAACATCTGCTTGAGCTAACGCTGGTGCATCATTTATTCCATCTCCAACCATAGCAACAATATCTCCGTTTTGCTGAAGTTTTTTAACCTCATTAGCTTTATCTTGCGGAAGAACTTCTGCTAATACAATATCTATACCTACTTGTCTTGCTATTGCTTCTGCAGTTTTTCTATTATCTCCTGTAATCATTGCAACTTTAATTCCCATTTTATGTAATTTCTCTATCGCACTTGCACTTGATGGTTTAACTGTATCCGCAACAGCTATTATTCCTTCAAGAATTCCATTTATTGCTATAAACATTGGAGTTTTTCCTTCGTGTGCCAACTTATTTGCTTCTTCATTTAATGAAATTTCAATATTTTTATCTTTCATAAGTTTTAAATTACCTAAATAAATATTCATTTTATCAATTTCTACTTCAATACCATGTCCTGGAATTGCCATAAATTTATTAATTTTCTTTAATTTTAAATTCTTTTCTTCTGCTGCTTTTACTATAGCCTCTCCTAACGGATGTTCTGATCCTTTTTCTGCTGAAGCTGCTATACTTAATAATTCATCTTTTGAATAATTTCCTTTTGTGTAAATATCTGTAACCTTAGGCTTCCCTTCAGTTATTG
The DNA here is from genome assembly GCF_013363285.1 of Marinitoga sp. 1154. Taxonomy (NCBI): domain Bacteria; kingdom Thermotogati; phylum Thermotogota; class Thermotogae; order Petrotogales; family Petrotogaceae; genus Marinitoga; species Marinitoga sp. 1154. Next base: position 14,736 of record NZ_LBFB01000023.1, read on the forward strand.
TACCTGTTTTATCAAAAACAATTGTTTTTATTTTATGTGTTGTTTCTAATGGTTCTCCACCTTTTATTAAAACTCCATATTCAGCGCCTTTACCAGTACCAACCATTATTGCTGTTGGAGTTGCCAAACCCAAAGCACATGGACATGCAATAACTAAAACTGCTATAAATATTGTTAAAGCAAATATTCCACCTGCACCTGCCAAATACCATGCTATAGCTGCTAATATTGCTATTGCTATAACTATTGGTACAAAATAACCTGAAATAACATCCGCTAATTTTGCTATTGGTGCTTTTGAACCCTGAGCCTCTTCAACCAATTTAATTATTTGAGCTAAAGCTGTATCTTTACCAACTTTTGTGGCTTTAAATTTTATATTGCCATTTTTATTTATAGATCCACCTATAACTTTATCTCCTATATTTTTTTCAACTGGAATACTTTCACCTGTTAGCATTGATTCATCAACTGATGTATGTCCTTCAATAATAACACCATCAACAGGTATCTTTTCTCCAGGTTTTACAATAACAATATCTCCAACTTCCACTTCATCTACAGGAATTTCCAATTCTTTTCCATCTTGTTGTATTAATGCTGTTTTTGGTTGTAATCCCATTAGTTTTTTTATAGCTTCAGATGTTTTTCCTTTTGTAACACTCTCGAGATATTTACCTAAAAGAATTAAAGTTATAATAACCCCTGCTGTTTCAAAATACAAATCATTTGCATATTGATTATTACCAAAATAAATTTGAATAGTTCCAAATAATCCATAAATTATTGCTGCTGAAGTACCTATTGCTATTAATGAATCCATATTTGGACTTAACTTATATAAATTTCTAAATCCTATTGTATAAAATTTATAACCAGCAATTGCAATTGGGATAACCAATAATAATTGAATAAGCGCAAAATTAAATGGATTTACTTCTGGATTTACAAATTCTGGTAAGTTTGCACCTAACAAGTGTCCCATTGAAATATATAATAACGGTATTGAAAAAATAGCTGAAACTACAAATTTTCTCCATAATGTTTTGATTTCTTTTTGACGCCTTTCTTTTTCAAAATCCACACTATCTTTTGAATCAACTTCAAGTGGTTTGTATCCTGCATTTTCTATTGCTTTTTTTATTTTTGATAATCTCGTAATAGTTGGATTATAAGAAACTATAGCTTTTTCTGTAGCAAAATTAACATTTACAGAAACAATTCCTTCAATTTTATTAATTTCTTTTGTTATCGCATTTGCACAAGATGAACATGTCATACCTTCAATTGGAATTGTAACAGTCTTATAATCTACTGGAGATTCAACATCATAACCTACATCTTTTACTACTTCTTTAATTACTTCTTCGTTAATTTTTTCAGGATCAAATTTCAAAGTTAGTTTTTCCGTAGCAAAATTAACACTAACTTTTTCAATACCCTCTAATTTTCCTAATTTCTTTTCGATTGTTCGAGCACATGAAGTACACGTCATGCCGATTACATTAAGTTCTTTTTCAACAGCTTTATTATTTTTTTCTAAAACTTCGTTATCTATCATATGAACTCCTCCTTTTTCTTTACCCCTATGGTGGGGGGTGGGTTACAACTATAGTATATCCCTTAAATATTACAAATCAATACATTATTATGTTTTTTGTGTTAATTAAAAATAAAAATAAGATTAATAATATTATTTTTTATTATAGTTGTTGACATTTTCATACTGTAATAGTATAATATTACAGAGGTGATATAAATGTGGTTTTCTATAGATTTTCATTCGCATACTCCTGTATATAAACAAATAAAAAGTAAAATAAAAGAAAAAATTCTAAATAACGAATTAAAAAAAGAGATGTTTATTCCTTCGATTAGAGTATTAGCAAAAGATTTAGGTGTAAATTTAAATACTGTTGCAAGAGCTTATAGAGAATTAGAGAATGAAAATGTAATTAAATCTATACGAGGTTCTGGGTATATTGTTATAGGGGTAAATGAAAAAGATTTTATTAATAATAAAATTGAAGAATTTAAAAAAGCAGTTATTTCATGCAAAAGTGCAAATATTAAAAAAGAAGATCTATTTGAAATTATAGAAGATTTATTTGGAGGTGAATAGAGTGATCTTAAATATTGATGGATTAACAAAAAAATATGGAAATTTAATTGCAGTAAACAATATTTCTTTTGAAATAAGTCGTGGAGAAATATTTGGACTATTAGGTCCAAATGGTGCTGGAAAAACTACAACTTTAAAATGTATATTAGGTCTAAGAAAACAGAATAATGGTCAAATTCAAATTAATGGAACAATTGCTTATTTGCCAGAAAAAAAGCAATTATATAAAAGTTTAACAGTTGAAAAAATGATTGAGATTACTAATTTTTTGACAAAAGATTTTTCAATAAAAAAAGCATATGAATTATTAAATGACTTTAAAATAGATAAAAAAATTAAGATTTCAAATTTATCTTATGGAATGCTTACACAAATATATATTATACTTACTTTTTCACAAAATGCAGATATATATATTTTAGATGAACCAACATGGGGACTTGATCCTTTAATGAGAAATAAAGTTTTAGATTTAATGAGAGAAGTTACATACAACGGAAAAAGTGTATTATATACCAGTCACATACTTTCTGAGGTCGAAAAAATTGCAGATAGAATTACTATTATGTCTAAAGGACAAATATTAGAAATTGACTATCTTGATAATATAAAAAATAAATATACTGCCATATCACTTCCTAAAGAAGAAAAAACAAAAGGGTATTTATGGAAAAGTTTAGAAAAAGAAAATGTATGGATTGTTAAAAACAACAAAGGAGAACATATAACTATAGATGATATCTTCGAAGCTATTGTGAAGGGGGAATGGTAATGAAAAAAGAGTTTTATGAAATGAGAGTACGTTTTTTAATCTTATTTATAATAACAATAATCTTATTTTTTTCTATAGCTCCATTTCAAAAAATATATGTAAATATGATTGAAGAGAATATAACAGTTATAAAACCATATGCAGAAAAATTTGGTATAGCAAATATGATTGAAAATTTAAATGATTGGAATTATTATATTTATACTCAATGGTTTGGAAAAAACTTTGGACAAATGTTACCGATTTTTGCTATTATTGCAGCATTTCCATTATTTTCACGAGAATTTGAAAATGGAACAATGGAATATTTGATGGTAAGAAAATCAAGAGATTATATATTTTTATCAAAAGTATATAGTGGTTTGGTTTTATTGTTTCTGCTTATTATTTTTGGAAGTTTATTACCTGTTATATATTCTAATTTATTTAATAAAGATTTTAATTCTGTCATAGCGTATAAATTTATGATTCATGGATTATTTGGTGTATTATTCTGGTATGATATAACTGTATTTTTTTCTATATTCTTTAATGATCAGGTTAAACCCATTCTTTCATCTATAGGTTTATTAGCTATTACAACAGCATTGGGATTCATAAAACCTTTAAACTTTCTAAATACTTATATCTATATTCTTGGTAATAATATTTTAAAATACGGAAAAATTGATTGGACTTATAGTATATACCTTTTTGTTTTAGGAGAAATTATCGCTTCTTTAGCATATTACACTTTTAAAAACAAAGAAATCTAAGGGGGGTGTTTTTATGATAGTAACAACTGTTGGTTATGTTCCTGGATATGAGTTCAAAGAAGTTTTAGGTATAGTTATAGGTAATACTGTTCATTCAAAACATTTAGGAAGAGATATTGCTGCTGCATTTAAAACATTGGCTGGTGGTGAATTGAAAGGTTATACAGAAATGCTCACAGAAGCAAGGAATATTGCATATGAAAGAATGATCGATGAAGCAGAAAAACTTGGTGCTGACGCTATTATTGGTATGAGATTTTCAAGCTCTGCTGTTATGCAAGGCGCTGCAGAAATGTTGGCTTATGGAACTGCTGTAAAATTAAAGAAAATAGAAGATTAATTTTTTTGATTTATTTAATATTTTAACTTTATTGTTATAAAACAGTAATATCATTTGAATAATGATAGAATTTTGTTCGTAATCATAGATATTTATTTGTAATTATCTTTAATCTTCGTTAATTACTATTTTCTATTTTTTGATTATGTGTTATTATAAAAATTGTATAAAATCATTAAAATTCGAGAGGAGGTTATCACATGTTTATTAGAAGATTAGTTTCATTAAATCTTGTTAGTGGGATAAGTGTGCCTATTTGTGATAACCTTGCTCACATCAATTATTATTGATGATAAAGTAATTATTTGGGCTATGGTTATCACAACCATAGCCCATTTTTCATTTTATTGCTATTTTTGCTAAAAGGGCTATGGTTATCACGCCATAGCCCTATTTTTTTAAGGGAGGAATAAAAGATGGTTTTTTATTTTAATTTTTAAATTCTGACAAACTAAAAACAAAAAATTGTAGGAGGGATTTTATGTCAAATTATGGAAAATATTATAAAAAGAATTACAACAAAAGAATAAAATCATATTATGAAGGTTTTGATGAAATGGAAAATATCAAGGATATTTTGATTGAACTTAAAAGATTTAATTATTAATGGAGGTATTTAAAATGAAAAAGATATTAAAATATGTATTTGATCAAAAAAAATATATTATTATAGCTTCAATAGGTATGATAGGTGGTATTATTGCTGAATTAATTCTTCCTTACTTAAATAAAATTGTTATTGACAACATCATTATAAATAAACAAATAGATTTATTATTTATAACATTAACTGGAATATTTTTTATTACTATATTTCGGGCATTGATGGGATATGTGCAGGAGTTTACATTTGATTATGTTGGATCAAGAATTAGTAAGGCGTTAAAATTTGATTTATTTAAGCATATACAAAAACAACCTTTTAAATATTTTGATAAAACTAATACAGGTGAATTAATGTCTAGGATAGGTGAAGATGTTGATAACATATGGATGGCTTTCGGTTTTGGGATTGGTTTATCCGTTGAATTTTCTTTGTATTTTATTTTAGGTAGTGTTGTATTATTTTATTTAAACTGGAAATTAGCTTTAATTAGTTTAATTTCAGCGCCTTTTATAGCATATTTAGCAACAAAATTAGAAAAAGAAATAGGAAAAGCCTTTGATAAGATTAGTGATCAGGCTGCCGTTATTAATACAACTGCTCAAGAAAATATTTCTGGTGTTAGGCTTGTAAAAGCTTTCGCAAGAGAAAAGTATGAAATTCTTAAGTTTTTAAAATTGAATGATGAAAATTATAATTTGAATATTATGAAATCAAAAATATGGGGAAAATATTTTCCAACAATAGAATTCTTAGGTAATGCAGCTTTGATTTTGGTTGTTACTGTTGGTGGAATGTTTGTTATAAATGAAAAAATATCTTTAGGGACACTAGTCGCCTTTAATGGATATATGTGGATGATTGTATGGCCTATGAGATTAATTGGCTGGCTGTCAAATATATTATCTCAAGCAAATGCTTCAGCAAAAAAGATTGAAAAGATTTTTAATGAAATAGAAGAAGATTTTAAAGGAATCGAATTAGATAGAATCCATGGATCTATCGAATTTAAAAATGTAAGTTTCAAATATGAAAATGAATATGTATTAAAGAATATTAATTTCAAAATTGATGCAGGGAAAACTTTAGCAATTATGGGACCAACGGGTTCTGGAAAAAGTACATTAATTAGTTTAATTTCAAGATTTTATCCAATAGACGAAGGTGAAATTCTTATTGATGGTATAAATGTAAATGATATTTCATTAAATTCTTTAAGAAAAAATATTAGTATTATTTTTCAGGATACATTTTTGTTTTCTGAATCAGTAAAAGAAAACATCAAGTATGGAAAAGAAAATGCAACAGATAAAGAAATTATTAATGTTTGTAAAGAAGCTCAAGCTCATGATTTTATTATGAAATTACCTGAAAAATACGATACCTTAATAGGAGAAAGAGGTCTGGGGTTATCTGGAGGACAAAAACAACGTTTAACCATTGCAAGAGGATTATTAAAAAATGCTCCTATTATTATTTTTGACGATGCAACATCTGCTCTTGACATGGATACAGAATATGAATTGTTGGAAAGTATTTATTCAAAGGAAAAACAAAATACTAAAATTATTATTGCTCACAGAATATCTGCTGTAAAAAACGCTGATGAAATCATATTTCTTGAAAATGGTGAAATTGTTGAAAGAGGAAATCATTACGAATTATTAGAAAGAAAAGGAAAATATTTTGATATATTTAAAGAACAATTTAAAGATTTTGAAGATTTAGTAAGAGATGAGGTGATTTAATGAAATTTGAAAAATTAAATATCATTTTTAGAATATTTTCATATTTAAAACCTTTTTTATTAAAAACTGTATTTGTAATATTTTTGATGATTATAGTTATGATAATAAATTTAATTAATCCATACTTTTTTAAGGTTGCTATTGACAAATATATAGCAAATAATGATTTAAATGGTTTGTTTATGATTGGAGGTTTAATTTTATTATTAAATATAATTGCTTTATTTTTATCAAGAATTAGAATTATAGAAATGGGTAAAATAACCAATAAAATTGTTTTAAATATAAGGCATGAGTTATATGAACATATACAAAAATTGTCTTTTTCGTTTTTTGATAGCAGACCTGTTGGAAAGATTTTAGCTCGTGTTGTTAATGATGTAAATTCATTACAACAGCTATTTGCAAATAGTATAACAAGTTTAATTCCAGAATTATTAACATTAATTTTTGTTGCTGCAATTATGTTTTATATGAATTATAAACTAGCATTAGCCTCTATGATTATTTTACCTTTACTTATTATTGGATTATTCTTAATAGAAACTATAAGTAGAAAAAGATGGATGAAATACAGAAACAATCGATCAGAATTAAATGCTTTTACTCATGAAGCTATTTCAGGAATCAGGGTTGTTAAAGCTTTTACCGCAGAAAATAAAACAAATAATAGATTTAAATTGTTGACAAACAAAATGATGGATTCATTTGTAAATGCTGTAAAGATAAATGATTGGTTTTGGGCTATGGTCTTTGTTTCCTGGGGAATCGGAAGTGTTGTTGTTTTTTATTTAAGTGTAAAGATGATTAATTTAAATGAAGTTACTGTTGGCACTGTGGTTGCTTTTGTTGGATATATAAGTATGTTCTGGAGACCCATTATGAATTTAAGTAATTTTTATAATTCATTAGTTACAAATATCTCTGCTGCTGAGAGAATATTTGAAATATTGGATACAGAACCAAATATTATAAATCCTGAAAATGCTGAAATTATGCCAAAAATAAACGGACATGTTGAATTTAAGAATGTATATTTTTCATATGATAGAGATATTGTATTAAGTAATGTTTCATTTAAAATCGATCCTGGAGAAACTATAGCATTAGTAGGACCAACAGGCGCTGGAAAAACAACTATTGTAAATTTAATAAGTAGATTTTATGATCCTCAAAAAGGACAAATTTTAATTGATGGTTATAACATTAAGAATGTTGATTTAGAATCATTACGTTCTCAAATGGGTATTATGCTTCAAGATACATTTCTTTTTTCTGATACTATAAAAAATAATATAAAATATGGAAAATTAGATGCTACAGATGAAGAAATAATAAAAGCTGCTAAAAGTGTTCATGCTCATGAATTTATTATGAAATTAGAAAAGGGTTATGATACTGATGTAAATGAAAGAGGAGTTAGACTATCAATAGGAGAAAGACAATTAATTTCGTTTGCTAGAGCTTTATTAGCAAATCCAAGGATTTTAATTCTTGATGAAGCAACTTCAAATATTGATACTCATACAGAAAAATTAGTACAAGATGGAATAAAAAAACTTTTAAAAGGTAGAACTTCATTCGTTATTGCTCATAGACTTTCAACAATAAGAAATGCTGATAGAATCTTTTATATTGATAATGGAAGAATTATTGAAACAGGAAATCATTTAGAATTAATGAGGAAAAAAGGATATTATTACAATCTTTATATTTCACAGTTCAAATTTTTAGAAATTGGCGCTTAAAAAAATAGAGAATACCGGAATATCGGTATTCTCTACTTAATTTTTTCTATTAAATCTATTAATTCAGAATTATTATAATACTGAATTTGATACTTAAGTTTTAATATTTATTCCTTTGGTTAAATATTTTGATAGTTCAAATAAAAATTTCTTTTTATCCTTTATCGTATTTTCAAATAAATATTCAATACCTGTATAATGCGAGATTCCCATTAAATACATAGCTGTTACTTCTTTATTTCTATTTTTAATATTTCTTAAATGTTTTATATAACTTTTTTTAAATTCTACATAATATTCTCTTACTTCTTTGTTAACTACAAATTCTGCTTCTCTGATTATTTCATAATAGTTTTTATTTCGTTTAAAAAATTCCAAGAATAAATATATACCTATTAATTCCTTTTCTAATCTATTTAAGTCTAAAGGTAAATTCTTTGATATGAATAATCGCGTTTTATGCCCTATTTGTCTAACAATTTCTTTTAAAAATTCTTCCTTACTAGGGAAATATATATAAAATGTTCCCACTGCCAAACTTACATAATTAGTAATTTCAAATATTTTTACCTTGTAATACCCTTTTTGGCTAAATAAATCTATACCTGCATTTATTAATAACTGTTTTGTTGTTTTTTTTTCTTCTTCACATTCTTTGATATCAAAATCAAACAATTTATTATCATTAGTTTTTTCAAAAAAAACTCCGTTAAATACTATATCAAAAAAATCTTCCACATTCATATTAATCCAACCATATGAAGACATAATACCTAAAAATCTTAAACCACCAATTATATAAATATAATCGACCTCACTTATTTCTCTATCTAAAATCCTTTTTAGTATATCAATATATAAATTCCTTAGTTCTTTTTCATATTGGGGAAATCTATATTGTCCTTCTCTAAAAATTGTGACTAATGTTTTATACTTTTTGGCTGCACCAAATACTATATTAAAAAAAGATTTAAGTTTCTCTTTTTTAGTATTACCAGAATATTTATAAAATTCATTTTTAAGAATCTCTAATAGATAATTAAGCAAATATTCAAACAATTGTTGTTTGTTTTTGAAATAATTATAAAACACTCCGTTTGAAAGATTTGCATTTCTACAAATCTCTGCGACTGACACTGTTTCATACCATTTTTTTGAAAACAATTCTATAGCTGAATCAATTATTTTTTCTCTTATATTAGCTTTTCTCATAATAACAACTCCAAACTTTTAAAAATTTCTCAACTCATTTATAAACAACTCTGGATCCTCTACAATAATTGAATGGCCAATATGATCAAATACTTTTAATTCTCCATTTAAATATTTCAATGTTTCTTTAGCCATTGTTTCTGTAATTAATAAATCTTTTTTGCCAAGTATAAATAATACCTTATTTTTATAGTTTTTTGCAATATCTGTATAATCATATTTTTCTAAAGCTCTGGCATTTCCAACAAAACAGTTTTCATTCATCAAAAGAGCTTCATTTGTAAGTTCATCCAATAATTTTTCATCCTTATTTTCTGGCATAATAGATTTTAACGCTGTTTTTAAAAGAGTTTTATTACTCTTATACATTTCTAAAACAGGATAATTCTCTTCTGGTGTTTTTAATCCATTTATAGGGGAAGAATCTATTAAAAGCAGTTTTTCGCTTTTTTCAGGATATCGAAAAGAGAGAGATTGAGCTACAGCACCTCCCAACGAGTGTCCTACAATTATGGCTTTTTCAATTTTTAATTTATTCATAAACATTTTTACATAATCAGCATATAAGTCTATATCACACTTTTCTATTCTATCAGATCTTCCAAAATTTGGCAAATCTAAAGCAAGTATTTTAAATCCTTCAATATTCATAACTTTTTGAAACCATCGTGCAGATGCAAAATTCCCATGTATCATTATAACAGTTTTCCCATTTCCATTTTCATAATAATAAATATTTTTTCCATTAATTTTAACATATTTTCCATTCATCTTTTTATCCCTCCATAATTTCTTTTTAAAAGCCACATATGGTATTTCAAAATATTTAAAATACGAAATAATTAAGCCATACATAATGCCTTTTGGAAAAAACAAAACAAAAATTATCAGCAACCCTCCAAATATCAAAGACATTGGTATGTTTGATCTAGAAAAAACAAATGGCAATCCTGTAATTACAATAGCTCCTATTAGCCCACCATGTATTGACGATATTCCACCTATAATAATCATAGCCAATAAATTTAATGATGTTGCTAATCCAAAATCCGTTGGTGAAATATACCCCATTGTATGTGCATATAAAGTTCCTGCAATTCCTCCATATATTGCACTAATAATAAAAGCATGAAGTTTTATATAAGATATATTAATCCCATACGCCCTTGAAGCTATTTCACTTTCTCTAACCATTTTGTATTTTAATCCAATAGGTGATTTTATCAAAATAATAGCAAAATAAGATAATAAGACATAAAAGATTAAATTTATTGTGTATATGCCAAAATCATTTTTTATTAAAGGGGGTATATCTCTTAATCCCACATGTCCTCCTAAAAAATCAAAAACTCCTATTAATTGCTCAATAGCTATTCCAAATGCCATTGTTGCAATAGCTAAATAAAATCCTCTTAATCTCAATGCGGGTAACCCTATTATAATTCCTAAAATTGCAGATAATAACATCGCTATAATTAAATTAATAAAAAAAGGCATATTATATGTAAGGGTTAAATATGCTGTAGTAAAGGCTCCTATTGCCATAAAAGCTCCATGCCCTATAGAAATCTGACCTGTATATCCAGAAATTATATTTAAACCTAATGCTGAAATAGCAAATATTAATATACTTGATAATATCAATAATATAAAAGGTTTTGATAAAAATAAAATTCCTATTAATATCCCTATTAATAATATACAAATAGATTGTTTCATATTAAACTCTCCCTTCAAAACCTTTTGAAAAAATACCAGAGGGTTTAACTATAAGCATTACAATAATTAATATTAAAATTATTGATAATTGAAAATCTGGTGAAATATAAATACCAACTATTTTTTCTAAAACGCCTAAAATAATTCCACCAAATATTACTCCAAATAAACTAGAAAAACCACCCAAAACACCTGCAGTAAAACCATATAATTGCATGTTAACCATCATATTAGGATGAATATATTCTTTGGGGGCTATTAAAACAGCTACTAAAGAAGATAACGTTATTCCTATACCCCATACTATTGAATCTATTTTGTCAACACTAATACCTACCACTTCAGCACCAACTTCGTCTTGAGATCTTGCCCTAATAGCTATACCTAATCTCGTAAATTTCAAAAAAACTGCCATTATTATAGCAATTGAAAAAGCTATTATAGTTACCCAAAAATCATTAATAGGTATAACTAATATATTCTCTCCTAAATTTATTATTATTGGCATTCCTTTAAATAATTCTGGGAAAGATTGATAATCTGTACCCCATATCAATACACTCAACCCTTCAAATATCATTAATAATCCTAATGTAACTATTAGCATTCCCCCGTGAGAAATATGCTTAATAGGTTTTAATAATTTATCTATTAAAAAACCAAGAAAATAACCAAATATCAATGCTGATAAAATGGAAACAATCAAACTATGTGTTAGTGTATAAACAGAAAAGGCAAAAAAAGCAGAAATCATTCCTGCATGTCCATGTGCAAAATTCATTACTCCTACTGTTTTAAAAATAATGGCAATTCCAAATGCCATTAATCCATATAATACTCCCTGAGGAATTCCTAATATTATCCCTTGAAGAATCCACATGATCTCACCTACCAAGATAAGCTTTTTTTATTTTTTCATCGTATAATAATTCTTTTGCTATACCAGAATGTACTATTTTACCTGTTTCTAGAATATAAGCTCTATTGCTTATTTTCAAAGCTTTTATTGCATTTTGCTCTACTAATAATATTGAAATCCCCTGTTTTTTTAACTCAATTAAAACATTAAAAATTTCATCAATAATTATGGGTGCTAATCCTAATGAAGGTTCATCAAGCATTAAAACTTCCGGATCCCCCATTAACGCTCTACCTACTGCAAGCATCTGCTGTTCCCCACCTGACAAAGAACCTGCAATTTGTTTTTTTCTATTTTTTAAAATTGGAAAAAGATTATATACTTTTTCCAAATTATTTTTTTCATCTCCTCTAATAAAACTTCCCATTTTTAAATTTTCTTCAACTGTTAATCCTGGAAAAATTCTTCTGTTTTCAGGACACAATATCAATCCTCTTTTTACTAACTTCGTAGTCTTAGCTTTTGATATATTTTCTCCTTTAAAATATATTTCTCTATCACTTTTTACTATACTCATAATCCCCATTAATGTAGAAGTTTTACCTGCTCCATTTGAACCTAATATTGAAACTATTTCTCCTTTTTCTAATCTAAAAGATATGCCTTTTACCGCTTTCACATGTCCATAATTTACAAATAAGTTTTTTATTTCAAACATTTTCTGTCTCCCCCAAATATACTTTTATTACTTGTGTATTATTTGCAATTTCTTCAGGAGTCCCTTCAGCTATTTTTTCACCAAAATTCATAACAGTTATTTTGTCAGAAATTTTCATCACTAAACTCATATCATGTTCAACTAACAAAATAGTAATCTGTTTTTCTTTATTAATTAATTTAAATATATCCTCAATTTCCAATGTCTCTTGTGAATTTAACCCAGCAGCTGGTTCATCGAAAAGTATTAATTCTGGTTCTGATACAATAGCTCTGGCTATTTCTATTCTTTTTAAAACCCCATATGGTAATTGAGAAGGATATGAAGATAATCTGTTTTTCAACCCCAATAATTCTGATATTTCTAATATTTTTATTTTTATCTCCTCATCAAACTTTTTTGATTCTCCACTTAAAATTTGTTTTATATCTCCTTTAAAGTTATAAGCTATCCCTGTATATATATTTTCATAAACATTCAAAAAATTAAATAATTGTAAATTTTGAAATGTTCTTGTTATACCTTCATATATTATTTTTTCTGGTTTTAAATCCAATAAATTTTTATTTTTGTATATAACTTTCCCATTTATAGGTTTAACGACACCAGTTATAACATTAAATAATGTAGTCTTACCTGCACCGTTAGGTCCTATTAATGAATGTATTTTCCCTTTTTCTATTTTTATATTCATGTTTTTTACTGCTACTAATCCACCAAATTTTACACTTATATCTACAATTTCAAGCATTGTCTCACCTCATTTTTAAAATTAGCAGGGATTATCCCTGCTAATTTTATTTTTCATAATAGATCCAATTTGTCATCTGAGACCATACGCCTTTTCTAACTCTTAAAACATACATAGATTGTTTACCTAATCTACACGTATTATCCTCATGATTATACGGCTTATAGGTTATTTCATGTGCTAACATTCCTGTCCATTTATTCATACTTTCCAATGCTTTTACTAAATTTTCTCTTGTTAAATCTTCTCCTGCCCTAGTTACCGCTTCTACAAAAACCTCTGCTGCAATCATTCCTGCTATTGCATATGCATTTGGCATTTGATCAAAATATTTTCGATATATTTGAAATGGTTTTAAATCAGGTTTTGAAAAATCCACATTTACCCATGCCATGGCTTCTACCCCTTCTGCAGCTTCTTTAGCTAATAAAATATAAGAAGCATCTGAATTTGCATATGTTAATACATATTTTTGCCTTTGTAATCCATATTGTTTTGCCTGTTTTACAAAATTAACTGATTGTGGAATGAATAACATAACTGCTATAGCATCCGGTTGTTTTGCTATTAATTTTGTTATTTCTGTTGAAAAATCATTTGCTATAGGATTAATAGCTATTGTTTCAACGGGTTTCATATTATATTTATGTTTTAATGTTTCAACAGCAGAATTTAAAAATTCCTTTCCTGCATCATCATTTCTATATATTATTGCAATTTTTTTTGCTCTCTTTGTTTTTACCAAATAATTAATTACTATATTTCCTTCTAAAGTATAATTTGGTTGCACAGGGAATATATATTTCTTTGGTGGTATTGCTAATAATGAAGAACCACTTGCTTGATAAACATATGGAACTTTGGAATTATTTACATAATTCATAACAGCAAGATTACCCGGTGTTCCTAAACCTCCAACTAATGCAAAAACCTTATCATTTTCAACTAATCTTTTTACTTCTACAGTAGTTTTAGCCGGATTAAATTGATCATCAGCAACAATTAAATTGATTTTTCTTCCAAAAATTCCTCCATTATCATTAACATAGTTAAAATAAGCATTCATACCATTTGCAACACTTTGACCAATAACTGCAACTGGTCCTGACATTGCTTGGAATGTACCTATTTTAATCTCTGTATCGGTAACCCCTACTTCGGCATAAACTATTGATAACATCAAAATAATACTAAAAACCACCAATAATACTTTTTTCATGATTTTTACCCCCTTTTTATTATAAATATCCCAATCTTTTTGCTTCTTTTACTAACTCTTCTCTAAATTTCGGATGCGATATACTTATTAACGCATTTACTCTATCTTTAAGATTTTTACCTCTTAAATGCGCAATACCATATTCAGTAACAACATAATCCAAATCCTGTCTTGGTACTGTTACAAAAGAACCTTGAGGTAACATTGGAACTATAGTTGATATAGTTCCTTTCTTTGCAGTTGTTCTTAATGCTATAATCCCTTTTCCATTTTTACTCATTACTGCTCCTCTATGAGTATCAAGTTGCCCCCCTGTTCCAGAATATTGTTTTGGACCTATTGACTCAGAACATACTTGACCTGTTAAATCCACAGTTATCGCGGTATTTATACTTACCATGTTTTCATTTTTTGATATAACATATGGATCATTTACATAATTCCCTCTCATTATCCAAACACCAGGATTATTATCTAACCATTCATACATCCTTTTTGTTCCTAATGCAAATGTACATATAAATTTTCCTTTCCATAACGTTTTTTTCATATTGGTTATGACTCCAGCCTCAAATAAATCAATCATCGATTCAGTAAACATTTCTGTGTGTATTCCCAAATCTTTTTTATGATTTAAAAGTTTTGCTACCGCATTAGGTATTCCGCCTATCCCAATTTGCAATGTTGAACCATCATCAACCAATTCAGATATATATTCTGCAATAATTTTTTCTGTTTCAGAAGGTTCGACTATTGGTAACTCTGGAATCTCCCATGAATTTTCAACAATATAATCAACTTGTGAAATGTGTACTTGAGTTTCTCCGTGAGTCCAGATGAATTTATCATTTATTTCTAATATTACTATATCTGCTTTTTCTAAAACCTCCATTTCATATACATTGGAAATACCTAAATTAAAATATCCTGTTTTCTCATGCATAGGAGTCACAGTTCCCCAAAAAATTACAATATTTCCATTCTCTTTTTCAGACATTAATTTATCTGTACCAGCCATATGTAAATTGTTTGGAATGAAATCTACTGTTTTTAATCCTAATTTTTTTGCTTTTCTTGTTGGCGGACTTAAAAACCATGAATGATTATTATAAACATTCTCATATTCTTCATTCATAAAAAAATCATATTCTTTCATATTCAAACAAGTTACTACTTTTAAATTTTCAAAGTGCGACTTGTAGTTATGTAAATTTCCCAATAAACCTTGTGCTTCAGCAGAAGCCAATCCTGTAATTATAGTTGCTTTTTTTGGTAAAGATAATATAGCATCTTCAATACTTCTTAATTTTTTATTATATTCATCTTTCCACATTTTATCACCTCTCATATTTGCCCCAATGTACTACCGCAGAAGCCCATACAAAACCCAATCCTGCTCCTGCAAGAACTACTTTATCTCCAGATTTTATTTTTCCACTTTTTAAACCTATTTCTATAGACAGCACCTGATCATTTTGCCCAATATGTCCATATTCTTCCAAATATGTACTTTGAGATTTTTTTAATCCTAATTCTTCAAGAACAGATAAATGTGCTGATCTTTTAAAATGTAAAATAGCTAAATAATCAATATCTTTTCTCTCAAGGTTTGACTTTTCCAAAGCTTTATCTATTACATAATAGAAATTCGGCATTGTTTTTTTCTTTAATTTTTCTTTAAAGCTTTCAACATCCCTAACAACAAAATGAAATTTTTCAATATCTTCTTTTTTCATAGGCCAATTTTTTGTTCCTCCAACCTCTACAACACAATCCTCGGAAAAAGAACCATCACCTTTAAAGGCTGTACCTAAAATAACATTTTCATTATAATCCTTTTTTAAAATCATGGCGGCTCCACCTGCACCTATGTCAAACATAAAAGATGTTTCTTTTACATTATAATTAATTAAATCACCATTTCTGTAGCCACTAACTAATAATACAGTTTTTATCTCTTCATTTGCTAACATCATTGACCTTGCAACTTCCATAGCACTCATCATTGAGCCACACATAGCTTCCATATCAAATGACCATGCATTTTTAGCTCCTAATACATCTGCAATCTTCAGCCCAGCTAACCAACATGGATAATCCTTATGTTGACCACCATTCCATATAACTAAATCTATATCTTCTGACTTTATTTTCGCTCTTTCTATAGCTTGTTGTGCTGCTTTAATCCCCATATAACTCGTTGTATCTTTCGGACCAGGAATTGGTTTTTTTATAACTCCAAATTTCTCTTTTATTACATCAACTGGTATTTTTGTTTTCTCAGAAATTTCTTCTGCTGTAATAAATGTTTCTGGAATATACACACCTATACTTAGTATTCCAACATTCATATAATCACCTCAATTCTATTCTACAAACTTTTAATAAATACAAATAAATATGAATCACTTCTCATGAATAATGAACTATTTCTCATTATATCTCTTTTTACATTTTTTATAAAATTGCTTTATAACTGATTAAAGCAGATTCAGCAATTATATTCTTATTTATAAAATAAAATCTTCAATTTAAAAAGATTTATGTTATGTTAATATGTGTTATAATTTTTTATAACACATATTTGAGAGGTGATTCATATGTTTTTTGAAAAAAAAGGGATATATTATGAAATTTATGGTGAAGGAAAACCACTTATTTTGCTTAATGGTATAATGATGAGTACTTTAAGTTGGACATCTCATATTAAAGTTTTGAGTAAATATTTTAAAATCATTGTATATGATATGAGAGATCAGGGAAGATCAAAAAAATTAGAAGAAGGTTATGACATATCCATTCATGTTGAAGACTTACATAATTTTATAATTCATCTTGGTTTAGAAAAAGTAAATATTTTAGGATTATCATATGGAGGTCAGGTTGCAGAATTGTTTGCTATAAAATATCAAAAAATGATAGATAAATTGATATTATCAAATACTACTTCTAAAGTTGATAATTATTTATATGCAATTGGCGAAGCATGGAAAATTGCTGCAAAAACGTATGATGGTGAAATTTTTTTTGATTTGGCTTTACCTTTTATATACTCTAAAACTTTTTATAATGAAAAATTGGAATGGTTGATGAATAGAAGAAAGTTATTTAAAGACATATTAACAAAAGAATGGTTTGATTCTTTTATTAGATTATCTTCTTCGAATACTACTTTTGATGTTTCAAATGAAATAGAAAAAATTAATATACCAACATTATTGATCGCTGCAGAAGAAGATATTCTTACTCCTGTTGAGGATATGGCATATATTAATTCAAAAATCAAAACATCAAATCTTGTTGTTATAAAAAATTCAGGACATGCTGCATTTTTAGAAAAAATAGATTTATATTGTAATCTAATAAAAGGTTTTCTATTATAAAAAACTCTATTTAAATATGGCATAGTAGTTATATTTCAATATGTGCATTTATTTTTACATATATTTCTTTATAATTAATAAGGTGATTTCTACTTTCAAATATTAATCTGGATAGAATATTCTATCCAGATTATTTCTAAAAAAATAATTAAATTTTTGAACTATTTATATTTTTAATAGTCTAAATAACAAACAAAAATAATAATGATATTGGAGGGATATTATGATAGATTCAAAAAAAACTCTAGAATTACTTTTTGATCTTATTTCTAATTTCACAAAAACAATATCGGACTTTTCAGAAGCAGAAAAACTTAAAACTATGGAATTTTATATTGTGATGTATATCGGATTAAAAGGGCCACAAAAAATGAGCAATTTAGCAAAACATTTTTCCACAACAAAAAGTAATATAACAAATATTGTTGATAACCTAGAAAAAAAATCATATGTTGAAAGATTAAGAACCAAAGAAGATAGACGAATTATCTTAATAACACTTACAAAAAAAGGAGAAAAAGTATTTAGTGAAACAGTTAAAAATTTTAAGTTACTATTTAATGATTTTATATCTAAAGTTTCTAAAGAAGATTTTGAAATTATTTCAAAAGGGTTCTATAAAATAATAGATATTTATAATTCTTCAGGAAGTGATTAATATGATTTTAATTACAGGAGCTACAGGGCATATTGGTAATATTTTGGTGAAAAAACTATATAAATCTGGAAAGAAAATAAGAATATTCGTTTTGCCAAATGAAGATTTATCTATGTTTAAAGGAATGAATTTAGAAGTCTATTATGGTGATATCAGAGATTATAATGCAGTAAATAAAGCTTGTAAAAGTATTAATAAAATTTTCCATCTTGCTGCTGTAATATCTTTGCTTCCATTAAAAAATAAACTTGTATATTCTATAAATGTTGGTGGCGTAGAAAACGTTATAAAAGCTATAAAAGAAAATAACATTGAAAAATTGTTATATGTTAGTTCTGTTCATGCTTTTTCAGAAATAGAAAAAGGAGCTACAATTGATGAAAATACCCCTATCGACCCAAATAAAACTACTGGTGCATATGGAAAATCAAAAGCTATAGCCACTTTGAAAGTATTAAATGCTATAAATAATAATGAAATAAACGCTACTATTATTTTTCCAACAGGGATTATAGGGCCATTCGACTACAAAAATTCTGAAATTACTAAAGTATTTAAAAATTACTTAAATAATGAAATAAAAATTTTTATTGATGGAGCTTTTGATTTTGTAGATGTAAGAGATATTGTGGATGGTATAATAAAAGCTTCAGAAAAAGATAATGAAAAATATATATTAAGTGGGGAAAATTTGTCTATGAGAATTATTTTTCATTATCTGAATATTATAACAGGAAAAAATATCAAGATAAAATATATTTCCGAATTGAATTCTTATATTATATCTTATTTTAGCCTTTTTAGCTATCTTACTAAAATGAAAAAAAGTTTATATTTAAGTCCCTATAGTGTTCATACTTTACATAAATATTATAAATTTTCTCATAAAAAAGCTCAAAAGGATTTAGATTATAATCCACGTTCATTATATGAAACAATAAAAGATACAATCTCATGGATATGTAAATATTAAAATGATAAAAACTGGTTATCTTCAATGTTATTCTTGTTTAATATATCTTTTATAATATCCAATGTAATAATAATAAATTCGAAATTTCAAATGAGTATAGAAATGAAATAAGGGGTAGAATAGGATCATTAAAAATGGTAATAATGCAGATAGCAACAATAATTGGAATATATATAGGTGGAAAAATAATAGATAAAATCAGCAGTGGGTATTATTTAATATTTTTAGGATTAACAGGCATATTAGTAACAACGCTTTATATAATTCCATATTCTCGTGAGAATATATAAAAACAGTTTTTTGTAAGATACATTTATGCTATAATAATACTAAGAAAAAACAAATGTGGAGATGATGAAAATGAAAAAATTACCAATAGGAGTACAGGATTATAAAGAAATAATAGAAGAAAATTATATATATGTAGATAAAA